>NZ_JBFRCK010000007.1:0-281440 GCF_040965775.1 Paraburkholderia sp. BR10954 | reverse complement strand
TGCTGCAGCACGGTGCGCGTCGCCGGAACGCCCGCGACCTCGCGGACGGACCCCTGGTGATAGAAGCGGATGGTTTGCGTTGTCATGGCGGATCGGAAGACAGTGCGGACCGGGCGCGCGTTACGCATGGGGTCGCAAAAACCGGCCTCGCGCACGTAGATCGCCATCCATACCCGAAGATAGCACTACCCCGGCCCGAAAATATTTCCCGCGTCGCATGAAGCTCATGCGGCGGCGATCATGATCCTGGTACGATTCGCGCGGCAGCGAGAAGTTGCGTGCGCGGAGCGGGGAGCGACGACAATGGTGCGCGATGGGCGGACATCGCGCAGAAAAAAACGCCGGACTCCGGTGGCCCAAGCATGGGCGACACGAAGTCCGGCGTCATTGGCAATGCGGATCGGTCGTCATGACACCCGATGGCGATTGCCCACTAGGCTCAGCATCAGCGCGACGAACGCGACGATGAACGCGACGCCTGACCACATTGGCAGCGTCAGCCCGAGAATCGGCGGATATGCGGTTTCGCACAGGCCCGCGACCTTGAACACGCTCGGCAGCCAGTGCGCGGGCGGCAGGCTGTCGACGATCGGCTGCAGCTCGTCGAAGCCGCAGCTGAAGCCAGGATTCGCCTGGATGTACACATGGCGCGCGGCGGTCGCGATGCCGGCGAGCGCCGACAGCGCCGCCATCACTTCGAGCAGGCGCACGCCGCGCCAGTTCTTGAAGCGCGCGCCGAGGAACGCGAAAATCGCGATCAGCAGAAAGAAATAGCGCTGGATGATGCACAGCGGGCACGGGTCTTCGCGCAGGCCGAACTGCAGGTACAGCGCACCGCCTACGAGGGCGAGACAGATCAGGCCGAGCAGATTCAGCAGGGTGCGCTCGCGGCGCAGCATCGCGGAGTCGTTAGTCATGGATCTTCGATTGGTCTGGAGACGATAGAGCGGGTGCCGGCGATTCTAGCGCGAACGCCTTTCGCGCCGCTTATCGCCTGACGATTGCCGCGCTTTAACGGATCGCTTTCAACACCGCCTCGGCCGCGCGGCCGATTGCGAGCAGCGCGTCGTCGGCGTACGGCGCGCCCGCCAGCATCAGGCCGACCGGCGCGTCGCCGCGCAGATGGCACGGCAGCGACAGCGCGCAGCTATCGAGGAAGTTGAACGCGCTCGGGTTGCGCAGGATCAGCGCGTTAGTGTGGCCGAACGTGTCGTCGTCGTCGAGCAGGTCGGCGAGGCGCGGCGGCACGACCGGCACCGTTGGCGCGACGACCGCATCGAAACGCTGCCACAGCGTGCGCGCGGCTTCGTCGAGCATCGCGGCGCGCTCGGCGAGCAGGTCCAGATAGTCGACCGCGGTGGCCGGCTGTCCTTTCATGATGCGCACGAGCACGCGCGGGTCGTACTGCTCGCGATGCTTGTCGAGCAGCGGGCGATGCCACGCATACGCCTCGATCGGCGAAAAGCCGAAGCGGTTGATTTCCGGCAGGCGGTCGAGCGGCGCGAAGCGCACCTCGCTGACGATCGCGCCGGCCGCCTCCAGGTGCTTGAGCGCGGTGTCGATCGCGCGCGCGACTTCGGGCTCGACGCCGTCGGTCACGAAGTTGGTCAGCACGCCGAGACGCACGCCTTCGAGCGGCCGCGCGGCCGGGATGCGCGGCTCGAGCCCGGCGAGCATCCGGTCGACCAGCGCGCAGCAGGCGACCGATACACCGATCGGCCCGAACGAATCGAGCGTCGACGACAGCGGCACGCCGCCTTGCTTCGGGATGCGCGCGGCGGTCGGCTTGAAGCCGGTCAGCCCGCACAACGCGGCTGGAATGCGGATCGAGCCGCCGGTGTCGGTGGCGAGCGCGACCGCCGCCATGCCGTCGGCGACCGATGCCGCCGCGCCCGACGACGAGCCGCCCGAAACCCGCTCGTCGCCCTTCACGCCGCGCCGGTACGGCGACAACGGATGGCCGTAGTGCGGATTCAGGCCGAGCCCGGAAAACGCGAACTCGCTCATGTTGGTGCGCCCGACGATCACGGCGCCGGCCCGCTTCAGCCGCGCGACCGCGACCGCGTCGGCTTTCGCGGCTGGCGCATCGGCGAGCACGACGGAGCCCGCGCGGGTCGGCTGGCCTTCGATGTCGAACAGGTCCTTGACCGACACCGGAATCCCGGCGAGCGGCGACAGCACGGTGCCGGCCGCGCGCAGGCGATCGTGCGCGTCGGCGGCGGCGCGGGCGGCATCGGCGTCGACGTGCATGAAGACGGCGGCGCCCTGGCCGGCGGGGTCGGCGATCCGCTCGAGCGCGGTTTCGACGAGCGCGCGGCTGGTGGTGCGGCCGGCGGCGAGATCGGCGGCAAGCTGGGCAAGCGGCGGGAACGGAGCGAAGTCAGTGGCCATGATGTCGGTAGAGATCCGGTTGAGCGCGGCTCGGGCGCATGAGCGGGGCGGTGTCGAGCCAACGGAAAGGTCCGTCCGCATTGTAGAGCAAGGTTTTGCGGCCGAGCGGCCTGCCAGGGCCGGCGCGGCGCGGCGCGTAAATTCGCCAAAAACATCGCCGGCCCGTTTGTTACACTGCGCTTTCCGAGATTACCGTTTGTAAGGAAAACGCTCATGCACCATGGCATTGGCTTCATCCAGGATCTGGCCGTCGTGATGGCGCTGGCGGGCGTCGTCACCGTGCTGTTCCATCGCCTGAAGCAGCCGGTGGTGCTCGGCTATATCGTGGCCGGCGTGATCATCGGACCGTACACGCCGCCGTTCCAGCTGATCCATGACGAACAGACGATTCAGACGCTCGGCGAGCTGGGCGTCGTGTTCCTGATGTTTTCGCTGGGTCTCGAATTCAGCCTGCGCAAGCTGTTCAAGGTCGGCGCGACGGCGATCGTCGCCGCGCTGTCCGAGATCGTACTGATGCTGTGGATCGGCTACGCGATCGGCAATGCATTCGGCTGGAGCCCGATGGATTCGCTGTTCCTCGGCGCGATCCTCGCGATCTCGTCGACCACGATCATCGTGAAGGCGCTGTCCGACCTCGGACTCAAACGCGAAAGCTTCGCGCAGCTCGTGTTCGGCATTCTGATCGTCGAAGACATTCTCGGCATCGCGATGCTCGTGCTGCTGACCGGCATCGCGCAGACCGGGCAGTTGTCGGCCGGGATCGCGGCCGTCACGCTCGGCAAGCTGCTGCTGTTCATGACGGTGTCGCTGCTGGTCGGCGTGCTGCTCGTGCCGCGCGCGCTGAACTACGTCGCGCGCACCGGCAGCAGCGAGATGATGCTCGTGTCCGTGCTCGGCTTCTGCTTCGGCTTCTGCCTGCTGGTCGTCAAGCTCGATTACAGCATCGCGCTCGGCGCGTTTCTGATCGGCGCGATCATGGCCGAGTCGCGCCATCTGCATCGGATCGAGCATCTGATCGCGCCGCTGCGCGACGCATTTTCCGCGATCTTCTTCGTGACGATCGGACTGATGCTGAACCCGGCCGTGATACTCGACTACGGATGGCCGATCGCCGTGATCACGTTCGCGGTGATCGTCGGCAAGATCGTGTCGTGCGGGCTCGGCGCGTTTTTGTCGGGGCAGGACGGGCGCACGTCGATGCGCGTCGGCATGACCGTGTCGCAGATCGGCGAGTTCTCGTTCATCATCGCGACGCTCGGTTTGACGTTGAAGGTGACGAGCGGGTTTCTGTATCCGATCGCGGTCGCCGTGTCGGCGTTGACCACGCTGACGACCCCCTATCTGATCCGCGTCGCCGATCCGCTGACGCGCCGCATCGCGAATGCGATGCCCGCCACGTTATCCAACGCGTTCGGCATGTACGGGCAATGGCTGCGCAGTTTGATCGCGGCGCGCGGCGAGCCGACGCTGATCAGCATGACGCGGCGCATCGTCGTGCAGATCGCGGTGAATCTCGCGCTCGTCGCGGCGATTTTCCTGGTCGTGTCGTATAGCGCGCCGCATAGCGGCCGGCTGCTCGCGCACTGGCTCGACGATGAGCCATTGCAACGCGTCGTGCAGTGGAGTGTCGCGCTGGTGGCGTCGCTGCCGTTCCTCGTGGCCGTGTATCGCAAAACCAAGTCGCTCGCGCTGCTGCTCGCCGAAGTCAGCGTGCAGCCGACCGCTGCCGGGCGCTTCACCAGCGCGCTGCGTCACGCGATCGCCGACCTCGTGCCGATCGTGTCGATGATCGGCGTGTTTCTGCTGGTGGCGGCGCTGTCGGGCAGCATCCTGCCGCCGACGGGCCTGCTCGTCGCGGTGCTCGCGTGCGCCGCGCTGCTGCTCACGCTCGTGTGGCGATGGTGCGTGAAGATTCACGCGTCGATGCAGATCGCGTTGCGGGAGACTTTCGACGAGCGGCCAGACCCTTGATTCAGAGGGTTTGTGTAAAGCTTCGCAACAATGTGAGTAATTGTTTGCGGGTTTGCCGGGCCTGCTGCACTGACGGATAATCAGGGCATATTCATTCGTTCGCGCGGAAGGCGCCGGTCCGACAGTCATGAGCGACAAACCCGAAAACGCCGGCACGACCGGCAGTCCACCGCCGAGCTCGCCCGCGCCGAGCGGCACGCCGGCCGCACCGGCACCCTCGCTTCCTCCGTCGCATGAAGATGCCACCCAGTCGGCCGCCAAAGACACGAGCCCGGCCACCGAGGAGGCGACCGCGCTTTCGTCGACCGACGATCCGATCAGCGCATCATCAGTTACTCGCGAAGATCCGCGCACGGCGCGGTTGCGCGACGCGGCGGAGGCACGCAGCGCCGCCGCCGAATCGACCGCGCGCCAGGAAGCCGCGGTGCACGAGCGCGAAGCGCGGCGCGCCGGTACGCGCCCCGGCGGCGCGACCACGGTGAAACCCGAGCCAGCCGTCAAACCGACGGCAGCCGCCGGCGAGCCTCTAGTGGGTGGCGGCCTCAGCGCTGCGGACGTCGCCACCGACGGCGAGATCGCCACCGAGGAAACCGCCGCGCCCGCGGCGCGCGCGCCCGGCTCGCCGCCGCCCGGATTCGGCGCGGCACCCGATTTCAGCGCCACCAATCCGCCTCCGCCCAACGCGCTTCCGCCGTCGCCGCCGCGTTATCTGAAGCAGAGCGATTCGGCGTGGAGCGTGTTCGGCCGTATCGTCGCGGCGCGCGCGCGGCAGCTGTTCGATCGCGCGGGACAGCGGATCACGCAGCGCACGCTGCGCATCGGCGTGTCGGCGCGCATCTTCCACCCGGAACCGGGCGCGAAGGGCTTGCGCGGCAAGACGCTGCAGTATCTGGAGGAGTCGATCGCGCACTGGGTGATGTCGCGCGACGTGCTGGTATTCATGATCCCGACCGTCGGTCATCAGGGCATGCTGCACCCGAGCAACATCCGTCTGCGCGACTATGCGAAGCATCTCGACGGCCTGCTGCTGCAAGGCGGCGCCGACGTGTCGCCGCAGACCTACGCGGAAACGGCGAGCAGCCACGAATGGCCCGGTGACCGCGTGCGCGACATGTACGAGCTCGAACTGCTGCACGAGTTCGTCGAATCGGGCAAGCCGGTGCTCGGCGTGTGCCGCGGCTGCCAGCTGATCAACGTCGCGTTCGGCGGCACGCTGTATCAGGACATCGCGACCGATGTGCCTACCGCGAACGCCCATGTCAACGAGAACTACGATCAGCACCGGCATGGCGTGCATTTTCCCGATGGCTCGACGCTGCTGAACATGTTCCCCGGACGACGCGATGCGATCGTCAACTCGATCCACCATCAGGCGGTGAAGACGCTGGGCCGCGATCTGAATATCGAGGCGGTGTCGGCGTCGGACGGCATCATCGAGGCCGTGCGCTATCGGCGGGCGCCGTTCGTGATGGGCGTGCAGTGGCATCCGGAGTTTCATCGCGCGGGCGGGCCGGAGCTGCTCGATTGCACGCCGTTGCTCGATACGTTCCTGCGGGTCGCGCGGGAGACGCGGTTTTGAGCTGGGCGGGTTCGCGTTGACCCGACGGGCCCGTCCCACCCATTTGACGCACTGCCACGCTATGTGGCTGGCGGCGATCATTGCGCGAATTGTTCCGGGATTTCGGTGACGCGTCGCTGCGATATGTGATTCATCCACTCGGAGCTGTCCGCCGGCCGATCGTTCGACACGGTGGGGCGCGGCAGCGGCGCGGCGTCGCGTGAGGACATCATCGCGAAAGTCGTCACGTCGGCATATTCGTCATCGCCGAACCGGGTTCGAACGCGCGCTTCATGCGACGACTCGTTTGCGGCATGGCGATTTACCGAAAGCGGACGCGTTTGCGCGCGAAGCGCACGACGCGCAGGCGAGGAGTGAATCGCATCACGCGGCGTGCGCGGATTTCGCCTGGTGTTGCGCTGAGGCAAAGCCGCTATGGGCGCGGGTGCAGCGGCGGCCACGTCGACAGGTAATGGCGGAAGCACAGCAGCCGGTGTGACGGCCTCGGCAATCACCGGCGCATCGCGACGCGGCATCAACGCCTGCGCCGACTTCAGCATCTCGGAGGCCATGTGCCGCGGCGCCAGGGGCTGATCGACGATCCACCACACTAGCGCCGCGACGCAGCCGATTACCCCGGCACTCGCCGCGACAGTACGTCGATTCCAAACTGAGCGCCGTTGCGCGATTCGCGGCGAGCGGGCCTTGAGCGCGATACGCATTGGACCCTGAGGCACCTTCCGTTGCATAGCGGGACGCGTCACCGTCGCGGTATGCGCCGCTTCCGCGGCATGCTGCGTGGCGTCCGCGACCGGAGCCTCGGCCGGACGCGTCACGCCGCCCAGCGCGCCCTCGATCGACACCCACTGCCCATACGACAGCAACGGCTGATCCCTGATGCAGACGGTGCGCAGCAGCGCGGCATACAGCGAATCGATTCCGGCTCGCCAGCACTGAGCGTCCGGCAGCAACGCCCAATCGCGGCCGAACGGTTCGGAAAGTTGATTGAGCGGACGGAGAGGGGGAAGGGCGAATGCGCCTTCGATCAAGGTGAGCGGCGTGCTGGTCATCGGTTTCTTCCGGTGTCTCGTGACAGGACGACCGGCGAGGCAGGGACGGAATCTGTAGGGGACCGATGAAGCCATCGGCGACAGAATATCGTGCCTCGAAACTACCTTGTCCACCCTTCAGATGACTCCGAAAACGGGGACATCTCGGGCGCGCTGCACGTGCGTTCAACTGCGATGCTCAGGGCTTCAACCGGTACACGTAGCGCAGCGCGGTGATATCGACGCCGCCCATATGGTCGGGCTCCGCGCCGACCAACTGCCAGCCGTGCCGCTCGTAAAAGCCGATCGCCGCCGTGTTGCCCTCGAGCACGTACAGATACAACTGGGCCTCGCCTTGCGCGCGGGTCCAGTCAACGGCTGCGTGCATCAGTGTTTTGCCGACGCCGATGCCCTGATAACCGGGCAGCGCATGCAGGTTGTCGAGCAGCACGCCCCATGCGGACTCCGGCTGTCGCTCGACACACACGAATCCGATCGGCTCGCCGGCCAATTCGGCGATCAGCACGATGCGGCGCTCGCCGCCCGGCGCGCCGAGACGCGCTTCCCAATAGGCGGCGCGTTCGCGCGTGACTTCGCCGTCGAGGAACGCGTCGGGCAACAGACCGCGATAGGTCGCCTGCCAGCTGGCGCTGTGGATCGACGCGATCAGCGCGGCGTCCTCGAGCGTGGCGGGGCGCAGGGAAAGAGCAGGGGTGGTTTGCATCGGAGTAGTCAACTGAATGGCTTGCGCGGGCAGTCTACCGCCGCCCGCAGGTGTCGCGCGTAAGCAAACTGTATGCGTTTCGCGGCGACCTTATCAGCAGTAACATTACGTGGCATCGGCCCCGCATCAAGCTCAGCGTTTACCCTAGTCTCGGATGAACACCGTGGGCAGCGGAATGCGGCGCCCCCGGGCGCGCTTCGCCAATCGATAACCGCGTGTCCGTCTGCGGGATCCGCTTGCCAAGCGCAGTGGATCGTTCCAACTGCCCGCTCGTCACCGTCCGCGTCGATCCGTCCGACTGGGCGGCGGGCCTCTCCGAGAGTGTCATGTCTACCGCCACCCACGCCGCTTCCAATACCAAAGAATCCAAGGTCAAGACAGTGTTCCGCGTCGTCAGCGGCAACTTTCTTGAGATGTACGACTTCATGGTCTATGGCTACTACGCTTCCGCGATCGCCAAGACCTACTTCCCGAGCGGCAGCGATTTCGCGTCGCTGATGCTGTCGCTGTCCGTATTCGGCGCGGGCTTCCTGATGCGTCCGCTCGGTGCGATCGTGCTCGGCGCCTACATCGACCATCACGGGCGTCGCAAAGGCCTGATCCTCACGCTGAGCCTGATGGCGCTCGGCACGCTGACGGTCGCGACGATACCGGGCTACGCGACCATCGGACTCGTGGCGCCCGTGCTCGTGCTGTTCGGCCGGCTGCTGCAAGGTTTCTCGGCCGGCGCCGAGCTCGGCGGCGTGTCGGTGTATCTGTCGGAGATCGCGACGAAGGGCAACAAGGGCTTCTATTGCTCGTGGCAGTCGGGCAGCCAGCAGGTCGCGGTGGTATTCGCCGCGCTGATCGGCGTGGGGCTCAACAAGATTCTTCCCGCCGACCAGATGTTCGCGTGGGGCTGGCGCGTGCCGTTCCTGATCGGCTGTCTGATCGTGCCGTTCCTGTTCATCATCCGCCGCTCGCTGCAGGAGACCGAGGAGTTCACGGCTCGCAAGCATCGCCCGGGCATGGGCGAGATCCTGAAGTCGATGGCCGCGAACTATCCCGTCGTGCTGGGCGGCATGGGCATGGTCGTCATGACGACCGTGTCGTTTTACATGATCACGGCTTATACGCCGACCTTTGGCAAGGAGGTGTTGAAGCTGACGGCGATCGACGCGCTGGTCGTCACCGTCTGCGTCGGTATCTCGAACCTGATCTGGCTGCCGGTGTCCGGCGCGTTGTCCGATCGCATCGGCCGCCGTCCGGTGCTGCTCGCGTTCACGATCCTGACGATCCTCACCGCGTATCCGGCGCTGCAATGGCTCGTCGCCGAGCCGTCGTTCGCGCGTCTGCTCGCCGTGCAGCTGTGGCTGTCGTTCCTGTATGGCTGCTACAACGGCGCGATGGTCGTCGCGCTGACCGAAGTGATGCCGGTCGAAGTGCGGACCGCCGGCTTCTCGCTCGCGTACAGTCTCGCGACGACGATCGGCGGCTTCACGCCGGCCATCGCCACGCTGCTGATCCACGTGACCAACAACAAGGCGGCGCCGGGTCTGGTTCTCGGCGTGGCGGCGATCTGCGGTCTGCTCGCGACGCTGTTCCTGTATCGCACGCCGGAGGCGCGCAATCAGTATCGGGCGGCCTGACGGGTTCGCCCCATGTTCCGAAAGCAAAAACCCCGCGAAAGCGGGGTTTTTGCTTGTTGGCGGAGCGTGGCCGTCGCTACCCGTGGCGCAATTCGTTGGCGACCACTTCGACGACTTCATCCCACGCGCCCGGCCGCGGCTGACGCACCAGCGTCGCGCCCGGATACCACGGGCTGCGCGTGTCGCCGTCGAACCAGCGCCAGTCGGCGGCGAACGGCAGCATCAGCCACAGCGGCTTGCGCAGCGCGCCGGCGAGGTGCGCGATCGAGGTGTCGATCGACACCACCGCGTCGAGCCGCTCGACGATCGCCGCGGTATCCGCGAAGTCGCCGATCCGTTGGTCGAAGCGATGGATCGCGGCCGCGCGCGGATGGGCGTCGAGCGCCGCGCGTTCGTCGTCGGACAGATCGGGCTGCAGCACGATCCAGTCGATGCCGTCGAGCGCGAACAGCGGCTCCAGCGCGGCGAGCGGCATCGTGCGGGTTTCGTTGCGCTGGATGCGCCCTGACCACGCGAGCCCGATCTTGCGCTTCGCCTGACCGCCGAGCGAGCCGCGCCATTTGCGGCGATAGGCCGGCGGCACGCTCAGATAGGGCGTGCGCGCTTCGATCGTGTCATAGCGCGTGCCGAGCGCGAGCGGCAGGCTCAACAGCGGAATCTGCAGATCGGCGGCGGGGCGCGGCTGACCTTGCGCGATCAGCGAGACGCGCCATGCCTGCGCGACGGGCGCGAGCAGCGGCACCAACTGCGGCTGCACTTCGAGCACGACGCGCGCGGCGCGTTGCGCGGCGAGCGGCACGAAGCGCACGAATTGCAGCGTGTCGCCGAAACCCTGTTCGGCATGGATCAGCAGCGTGTACTCGTCGATTGACTCGCCGTGCCAGCGCGGCAGCGTCTGGATCGCCGGTTGCGCGACGGTTTGCAGGCGCCATTCGTATTCGGGCAGACCGCGCTCGAAGTCGCGCATCGCAAGCCACGCGAGCGCTCGGTTCATATGCGCGGACGCGAGGTCGGGGCGCAGCCGCAACGCCTGATCGAGCGCGCGCACCGCGGCCGCGTGCGCGCCGAGCGCCTGGTGCGCGGTGCCGAGCGCGAGCCACGCGAGCGCGAATTGCGGGTCGAGCCCGACCGCGCGCTCCAGATACGGCAAGGCCTGCTCGGCCCGGCCGAGCGCCGCGAGCGCGTTGCCCATGCCGTAGATCGCGGGCGGCAGGTTCGGCTGCAGCCGCAGCGCCGCTTCGAATGATGCGACCGCCTGCGCATGTCGGCCGGTCGCATCGAACGTGTTCGCGAGGTTGAAGTGCGCGGCGACGAAGCGCGGCTCGGCGGCGAGCGCGGCCTCGAAGCAGGGCACCGCTTCGTTCGGCCGATCGAGCGCGTTCAGCGACATGCCCATGTTGTTCAGCGCGCCGGCGTGACCGGGGCGCAGTTCGAGCGCGCGCCGGAACGACGCGATCGCGTCCGCGTGACGGCCGAGCGCGTGCAGCGCATTGCCGAGATTGTTGTACGACGACGCGTCATCCGGCTGCAGGCGCAGCGAGCGTTCGAACGCATCGGCGGCGTCTTCGTGACGGCCCAGCGACGCGTACGCGTTGCCGAGGTTGTAGTGCGCCATCGGGAACGTCGGCGCGAGCGTCAGCGCGTTGCGGAACTGCTCGATCGCGGCGTCGATCTGGCCGAGCGCCTTCAGCGCATTGCCGAGGTTCAGCTGCAGCGCCGCGTCTTCGGGGCGCAGGTCGACCGCGCGCCGCACGAGCGCCGCGGCTTCGGCGTGCTGGCCCTGCTGGTGGCGCAGCACGCCGAGCAGATGCAGCGCATCGACATGGCTGGGGTCGTGGTCGAGCGTGGCGCGGTAGCCGCGTTCGGCGTCGTCGAGGCGGCCGTCACGATGCGCCGCGAACGCGCGGTCAAATACAGGTTGCATGACGGGGAGGGCATTCGGATCAATCAGACTGGGCCGCATTTTCCCATACTTGCGCAAGGGGCCCGGATTTGCGCGGCTCGCAGGGGCCTCTGCAGCGCCGCGGCGTCCCTTCTGGGCGATTGATGCAGCGCACCGGTGTGCGCGAGAGCGGCGGCGTACACTAGAACGCATTGTCGCCTCCGGAGTTCCGCATGGACGCTGCCGCCTACGACGCGTCGCCGGTGCTGATCGTCGGGGCCGGTCCCACCGGACTTGCCGCAGCGATGAGTCTCGCGCGTGCTCACATCCCCGTGCGTCTGATCGACAAGGCGCCGCAGCCGAACCCTTACTCGCGCGCGATCGGCATTCAGGCACGCACGCTCGAGCTGCTCGAGCAGCATCGGCTGATCGAGCCGTTTCTCGAACTCGGCCATCGAGCGCGCGTCGCGAATCTGTTTTCGAACGGCATGCGGCTTGCGCAGCTCGATTTCGACCCGCTGCACACGCGCTATCCCTATCTGCTGTTTCTCGACCAGTCGGTGACCGAGCGGCTCCTGACCGAGCATCTGGCGACGCTCGGCGTGAAGGTCGAGCGCGGCGTCGAACTGATGGCGTTCATGCAAGGCTCCGCGAGCATTCAGGCGACCCTGCGCCGCCCGGACGGCCGTACGGAAGGCATGCGCCCGTCATACATGATCGCCGCCGACGGCGCGCATAGCTCGATTCGCCATCGCCTCGGCCTGAACTTCGAGGGCAAGACCTTCGAGCAGACCTTCCTGCTCGCTGACCTGCACGCGGAAACCGACTGGCCCGACGACGAGTTCCATATCTTCGCGTCGGGCGACGGTCTCGTCGCGCTGTTTCCGATGGGCCACGGCCGTCATCGACTGATCGCCGATCATGCGGTCGAGCCGTCCGGCGGCGCCGCCCCGCCCGCCATCCCCGCAGTGCCGTCGCTCGAACAATGCAAGGCGCTGATTGCGCGACGCGTGCGCGAGCGCGTCGACGTGTCGGATCTCGCGTGGTCGGCGTATTTCCACGTGAATAGCCGGATGGTCGATCGGCTGCGCGTGGGCCGCATCTTCCTCGCCGGCGATGCCGCGCACGTGCACAGCCCCGCGGGCGCGCAGGGCATGAACACCGGCATCCAGGAAGCGCTCAATCTCGGCTGGAAGCTCGCGCGTGTGATCGGCGGCGCGGCGCCGGATCGCCTGCTCGACACGTACCACGCCGAACGGCATCCGATCGAGCGCGAGGTGCTGCGGCAGACCGGCTTCATCACGCAAATGGCCGAGGCCGATCACGGTCCGCTGAAGCTGCTGCGCGAGCGCGTGATGCCGGTGCTGGCCGCGCTGGGGCCGCTGCGCGATGCCGCGCGCGCGACCATCAGCGAGCTGGCGATCCAGTACCGGCGCAGTCCACTGACGCTCGAGCGCGTGCTCGACGGCGGCCCGCGCGCGGGCGAGCGCGCGCCGGATGCGCTGGTGCATGTCGTCGACGGTCCGCTCGGGCGCGCGCCGGGTGTGGGCTGCATTTTCGATCTGCACGATCCGGCGTTCTTCTCGCTGTTTCTGCTGGTGCCGCCGCTGCCCGTCGACGGCACGCCGCTCGATCCGGCTGCGAAGCATGCGGCGCCGCCGGACCCGGAGCTGGAAAAGCTCGCCGCCGAGGTCGAGCGGCTGCTGCCGAACGCGGTGCGGATCTGGCGCGTCACCGATACGAGCGGCGACGGCGGCCCGGCGCTGTCCGAATCATATGGGCGCACACGGCCGTCGTTTTATCTGGTGCGGCCCGATGGCTATATCAGCGCGCGCGGACGCACCGGCTCGGACCTGCATGGTCTAGTACGGCACTGCGAGGCGTGGTTTGCGGTGGGGGGAGAGATACACGAGCAGGCGACGCTGTGATCAGGGTCGCCTGTTGCGCGGCAGCGGATTTCGCCGCCGTGCCACGGTGGTTGAGGAAAGGGCCTAAGTCTAAGCCTAAGCCGCCGACGCCTGGGCCGGCGTCAACTTCTCGCGATACCTGACGATCGCCTCGCGCGTGAAGTTCGTTAGCGCGATGCCATAGGTGTCCGGCGCTTCGTCGAGCGTTGCGAGCAGCGCGCGACGCATGCGCGGCTCCCAGAAGCGGCGGATGTGTTCGGCGACGCCGGTCAGCGCTTCCTCGTGGTCGGGCATCGACTCGAAGAAGTCGCCGATCCGGTTCGCCATGTCGATCAGATTCCGATTGTCCATGGCTCGCCTCACTTGCCCGCGGTAACGGCCGCGGCCGAATCGGCCTGCTCGCGCCGTTTCAGCAGATCGAGCTGTTCGCTACTGAAGCGCGAATAGTCCTTCTGCCATTGCGACGGCTGCTCGACCGGCATCACCTGCACTGCGGTCACCTTGTATTCGGGGCAGTTGGTCGCCCAGTCGGAGCTGTCGGTCGTGATCACGTTCGCGCCCGATTCGGGGAAGTGGAACGTCGTATAGACGACGCCCGGCTGCATGCGCTCCGTCACCTTCGCGCGCAACACGGTCTGCCCCGCGCGCGATTCGATGCCGACCCAGTCGCCGGTTTTGATACCGCGTTCCTCCGCATCGTCCGGATGCAGTTCGAGCCGGTCTTCGTCATGCCAGAGCGAGTTGTCGGTGCGGCGCGTCTGCGCGCCGACGTTGTACTGCGACAGGATGCGGCCGGTCGTCAGCAGCAGCGGATACTTGCGCGTGACCTTCTCCGGCGAGGCGATGAACTTCGTGATCACGAACCTGCCCTTGCCGCGCACGAAGGTACCGACGTGCATCGTCGGCGTGCCGTCGGGCGCGTCCTCGTTGCACGGCCACTGGATGCTGCCCAATTCGTCGATCTTCTGGAACGACACGCCGTGGAAGGTCGGCGTGAGCCGTGCGATTTCGTCCATGATCTCGGACGGATGGGTGTAGTCCATCTCGTAGCCGAGCGCGCGCGACAGCAGCTGCGTGACTTCCCAGTCCGCGTACCCGCCGAGCGGCGGCATCACCTTGCGCACGCGCGAGATGCGGCGCTCGGCATTGGTGAACGTGCCGTCCTTTTCGAGGAACGACGAGCCGGGCAGCAGCACGTGTGCATACTTGGCGGTCTCGTTCAGGAAGATGTCCTGCACGACGATGCATTCCATCGACGACAGCGCCGCCGCCACATGATGCGTGTTCGGGTCCGACTGCACGATGTCCTCGCCCTGGCAGTACAGCCCCTTGAAGCTGCCGTGCAGCGCGGCGTCGAACATGTTCGGAATGCGCAGGCCCGGTTCCGGTTGCAGCGTGACGTTCCACGCGTTTTCGAACTGCGTGCGCACGAGCGGATCGCCGATGTGCCGATAGCCGGGCAGCTCGTGCGGGAACGAGCCCATGTCGCACGAGCCCTGCACGTTGTTCTGGCCGCGCAGCGGATTCACGCCGACACCTTCGCGGCCGATGTTGCCGGTCGCCATCGCGAGATTCGCGATGCCGATCACCATCGTCGAGCCTTGCGCGTGTTCGGTGACACCGAGGCCGTAGTAGATCGCGGCGTTGCCGGCGCTCGCGTAGATGCGCGCGGCTTCGCGCACCTGTTGCGCGGGCACGCCGGTTGCCGCTTCGGTCGCCTCCGGCGAGTTCTCAGGCAGCGCGACGAAATCGCGCCACTGCTCGAACGCGCGCGTTTCGCAGCGCTCGGCGATGAACGCTTCGTCGAGCAGGCCTTCGGTGACGATCACATGCGCGAGCGCGTTGACGATCGCGACGTTGGTGCCGGGCCGCAATTGCAGATGATGCGAGGCCTTCACGTGCGGCGTATCGACGATGTCGATCCGGCGCGGATCGACGACGATCAGCTTCGCACCCTCGCGCACGCGCCGCTTCAGACGCGAGGCGAACACCGGATGGCCGTCGGTCGGATTCGCGCCGATCACCATGATGACGTCGGCCTTATCGACCGAGGCGAACGTCTGGGTGCCGGCCGATTCGCCGATCGTCGTCTTCAGGCCGTAGCCGGTCGGTGAATGGCAGACGCGCGCGCAGGTGTCGACGTTGTTGTTGCCGAACGCGGCGCGCACGAGCTTCTGCACGAGGTACGTCTCTTCGTTCGTGCAACGCGACGACGTGATGCCGCCGATCGAATCGCGCCCATGCTTCGCCTGGATGCGACGGAATTCCGATGCCGCGTACGAGATTGCTTCGTCCCAGCTGACTTCGCGCCACGGGTCGGTGATCTTCGCGCGGATCATCGGCTTCTTGATGCGGTCCTTGTGCGTCGCGTAGCCCCACGCGAAGCGCCCCTTCACGCACGCATGGCCTTCGTTGGCCTGGCCGTTCTTGTGCGGCACCATGCGCACGACCTGATTGCCTTTCATCTCAGCCTTGAACGAGCAGCCGACGCCGCAATACGCGCAGGTGGTGACGACCGAGTGCTCGGGCTGGCCGAGCATCACAACGGTCTTTTCCTGCAAGGTCGCGGTCGGGCACGCGGCCACGCACGCGCCGCACGACACGCACTCCGATTCCATGAACGGCTGGTTCTCGCTCGCCGCGACTCGCGATTCGAAGCCGCGTCCGGTGATCGTCAGCGCGAACGTGCCCTGGGTTTCCTCGCACGCGCGCACGCAGCGATTGCAGACGATGCACTTCGACGGGTCGTACGTGAAGTACGGATTCGATTCGTCCTTCCTGTCCTTCAGGTGATTCTCGCCGTCGAAGCCGTAGCGCACTTCGCGCAAGCCCGTCACGCCGGCCATGTCCTGCAGTTCGCAGTCGCCGTTGGCGGGGCAGGTCAGGCAATCAAGCGGATGATCGGAGATGTACAGCTCCATCACGTTGCGACGCAGCGTCTGCAGACGGTCGGTCTGCGTGCGTACCTTCATGCCGGCTTCGACCGGCGTCGTGCACGAGGCCGGATAGCCGCGTCGTCCTTCGATTTCGACCAGACACAGACGGCATGAGCCGAACGGTTCGAGCGAATCGGTCGCGCACAGCTTCGGCACGTTGACGCCGGCTTCGGCCGCCGCGCGCATCACCGAAGTGCCGGCGGGCACGGTCACCGCCTGGCCGTCGATTTCGAGCGTCACGTCGACGTCCGAGTGACGCGCGGGGGTGCCGTAGTCGGTGTCGTCGGCGAACGGGTTGGCGGCGCGTGCCATGGCTTGCGACTTGCACGCGCAGTTGCCTGAGCCGCAGCCGCCCCCCAGGGGGACGGGAGAGTTGAACTGGTCGGACATGGTGAACTCCTCGTGTCAGGCCGCGGCCGCTTTGCTGGCGTGGTCGGCAGTGGCATCGGCGGCGAGACCGAAGTCCTCAGGGAAATGATCGAGCGCGGACAGCACCGGGAACGGCGTCATGCCGCCCATCGCGCACAGCGAACCGGACACCATCGTGTCGCACAGATCGCGCAGCAGTTGCACTTGACGCGTCGAGGTATCGCCATTACGAATACGCGCGATCACTTCGACGCCGCGCGTCGAGCCGATCCGGCACGGTGTGCATTTGCCGCACGATTCGAGCGCGCAGAAGTGCATCGCGTATTGCGCGAGCTCGGCCAGGTTCGACGTGTCGTCATGCACGACGAGACCGCCGTGGCCGATCACCGCGCCGACTGCCGCGTACGCTTCGTAGTCCATCGGGATGTCCCACTGGCTTTCCGGCAAATATGTGCCGAGCGGACCGCCGACCTGCACTGCGCGCGCCGGTCGGCCACTCGCGGTGCCGCCGCCGAAGTCGTCGAGCAGTTGGCGCAATGTCACGCCGAACGCGAGTTCGACGAGGCCGCCTCGCTTGATGTTGCCGGCCAGTTGGAACGGCAGTGTGCCGCGCGAGCGGCCCATGCCGAAGTCCTTATAGAACGCCGCGCCCCGCGCGAAGATGATCGGCACCGTGGCGAGCGTGATCACGTTGTTGATCACGGTGGGCTGGCCGTAGAGACCGACGAGGGCGGGCACCGGCGGCTTCGCGCGGACGATGCCGCGCTTGCCTTCGAGCGATTCCAGCATCGCGGTTTCTTCGCCGCACACGTACGAGCCCGCGCCTTTCGCGACGAACAGCTCGAAGCGCTGCCCGCTCGAGAGCACGCTGTCGCCGAGCCAGCCGGCGGTGCGCGCGCGGGCGATGGCCGCTTCGAGCGTCGCGATCGAGTGCGGGTATTCGCTGCGCACATAGATGTAGCCGACGGTTGCGCCAGTCACGATGCCCGCGATGATCATGCCTTCGATCAGCACGTACGGATCGCTTTCCATCACCAGGCGATCGGAGAAGGTGCCCGAATCGCCTTCGTCGGCATTGCAGACGACGTACTTCTGCGCGGCCTTCGCGCCGCGCACCGTGCGCCACTTGATGCCGGCCGGGAAGGCCGCGCCGCCGCGGCCGCGCAGGCCGGATTGGATCAGCGCTTCGCACGCGGCATCGCCGTCGGTTTGCAGCGCGTTGCGTAGGCCTTCGAGGCCGCCGTGTGAGACGTAGTCGTCGATGGACAGCGGGTCGGTGATGCCGATCCGCGCGAAGGTCAGGCGCTGCTGCTTCCTCAGATACGGAATCTCGTCGACCACGCCGACGCGCCGCGCATGCTCGCCGCCGTCGACGAAGCCCGCGTCGAACAACGCAGCGACGTCTTCCACGTCGACATTCGCATAGCCGATGCGGCCTTCGGGCGTCGCGACTTCGACCAGCGGTTCGAGCCACAGCAACCCGCGCGAACCGTTGCGGATCAGTTCGATCGCCATGCCGCGGCGCGCGGCTTCGCTGGCGATGGCTTCGGCCAGCGCATCGGCGCCGAGCGCGAGCGCCGACGAATCTCGCGGAACATAGATGCGCGTCATGCCGGCACCTCCACGCGTTTGCTGGCTGCGGCGAGCAGCGCGTCGAATTTCTGTGGCGTAACGCGTGCGTGCAGCGTGCCGTTGAGCATCATCGCCGGCGACAGCGCGCATTGGCCGAGGCAGTACACCGATTCGAGCTCTACCGTCGCGTCGTCGTGGTGACCGGTGTCAAAGCGGCAACCCGTGTGCGCCTCGATGTGCTGGGCGAGCGCCTCGGTGCCCATGCTGCGGCATGCTTCGGCGCGGCACAGCTGTACCGTGACGGGCGCGGCCGGCGTGGTGCGGAAGTGATGGTAGTAGGTGATGACGCCGTGCACTTCCGCGCGCGACAGGTTCACCGCGCGGGCGAGCGGTCCGACTGCGGCAGGTGGCACAAAGCCGAGTTCGTCCTGGATCGCATGCAGGATCGTCATGAGCGTGCGGCCCGGTTGCGCGTGTCGTTGCACGAGCTGATCCGGCGCCGTGGCGAGAGAATCGTCCAAAGTGGGGGCTCCTCCAAAGCGATATATGCACTTGTTATTCATAACACGTGCACGTATGCTTCGCTTATTCGATGTGGTATAGCCGAAAGATAGGCGGGCTAACCGGCGCGTGCAATAGGAAACGGTCAAACATATATGGTCAGGATCGAATGTCAGGTCGAGCTGGTCGTGAAGAGTGCGGACGGCCGCGAGGCCAGCCTGTCTGACGTGGTGCCGCTGCTCGCGCTTGTCGATGAATCAGGCAGCATTGCGCAGGCCGCGGCGCTTAAGGGTTTGTCCTACCGGCATGCGTGGGGTTTGCTGCGCAGCATCGAGGAGCGGCTTGGTGGTCCGCTGATCGCGAAAGAGCGGGGGCGCGGCTCGGTTTTGTCCGACCTCGGACACGCGGTGCTGCGTGGGCAGCGGCTCTGCGGTGAGCGGCTCGACGGCAATCTGCAGGCGCTCGCGAGCGAAGTGGCGAGCGATCTGAACCGCTGGCTCGCGCCCCCCACCGATAACGTGCGCATCCACGCGTCGCACGGTTATGCGGTGGCCGCGCTCGTAACGGCACTGGTCGCCAACGACCTGCCGGTCGAGATCAAGTACCGCGACGGCGCCGACGCGGTCAGCGCGCTCGCGCGCGGCGAGTGCGATCTGGCGGGTTTTCACCTGCCGCTCGGCGAGTTTCGCGCGGTGTGCGCCGATACCTACCGGCGCTGGCTCGATCCGCAACGCCACGTGCTCGTGCATCTGACCCGGCGCAAGCAAGGACTCTTTATCGGCAAGGGCAATCCCAAGGGAATCGGCGGGCTCGGCGATCTGGCGCGTGACGACATCCGTTTCGTCAACCGCCAGCCGGGCTCGGGCACGCGGATGCTGCTCGATCTTTCGTTGCGACAGATCGGGGTGGACCCGGACCGCGTGAACGGCTATGCGTCGACCGAGCTGACGCACTCCGCGATCGCGGCGTTCGTCGCGAGCGGCATGGCGGACATAGGCTTCGGCGTGCAGCCCGCCGCGCATCATTTCGGGCTCGACTTCATTCCGATCGTCGACGAGGACTATTACTTCGCATGCGACCGCGCGCACCTGTCACGCGCGCCGCTCGCGACGGTGATCAATCTGTTGCGCGGCAGCGCGTTTCACCATCGTGTCGAGCAGCTCGCCGGCTACGATCCGTGCGACTGCGGCAGGCTCGTCGATCTCGACGAGGGGCTCGGCGGCGCGCTAGCTTAACGGCGGCGTAAGAGCTCGTAATCAGAAACTCGATGGCGCTCGGCGCGCGCTGCTGCGCGGCAAGCCGGTTTCGGCTACTCTCTTGGCTTCGTATCCGCTCTAACCGCGCGGCAAGCCGCGCCGAACCAACATGAAAGCTCTTTTCCACGCATGCGCCGCCGCTGCCGCGGCTGGTGTGCTCTGTGCCACCGTCTCCGTCGCTTACGCGCAAAACTCGCCTGGCGTGCCGGGGGGCATCCTGAACGATGAATTCCGCCTCAACGAGCATCCGCAGATGCCGTTCGCCGCGTCCGCGCCGTCGGACAAGTATCAGCACGGCAAACGATCGGCAGCGCGCAAGCGCGGTGACATGGGCGATCCGAGCGGCTGCAATCTGCAGTGCCCGAAGGACGACTAAGGAACGGCGCGGGCTTCGCCCGAGCTTCGAGGTTTGACGCAACGCCGGCCTTGGGGCCGGCGTTGTGCTTTGTGGCCGGTGCAATGGTGGCGCAGTTTGCGGACCGGCTGTGTTCTTGAAGCCGTCCCCTTTGCATCGCCGGCCTGCTTATCGGCCGCGTAGTGGTGCAGCGAATGGCCCTTGTACGCCCATCGCTGCTTGCCGTCCGAGCTCGGGATTAGAGTCCAGTCGTCCGACGGCTTGTCGGTCGGCGCCGTGGCCGCCGGCCAGTTGCTCATGCAGCCGGCGGTGCTACCGGGTCATGTTGTTGGTCGCGGACGGTACCGAAAATAAAAAACCCCGGCAGCGTGAAGCTACCGGGGTTTTTCGGAGCCGTTCATTGCGAACGTGCCAGGTGTTTGGTGGAGGCGGCGGGAATCGAACCCGCGTCCAGAAGTCCTCTACGACCAGTTCTACATGTTTAGTTCTGTCTTTTGATTTAACCGCAGCGACGCGGACGAACACGCTGCGCTACGGCGATTCACTAGATTTTCGACCCGGACGTCGTGACGCCGCCAAGGCTTAACTGACGTATATGACCTCTGTCGGTATTGCTACCGGTCTTGCGACACTAGCCCGTCAGTGAACTAGGCAGAGGACGGCGGCCCTTAGGCTGCCAGTGCGAACGTATCGTCGTTTGCAGTTACGTTTTTCCCATTGATTAACGAGGTGACGGGTCCTCGACATGCCCTAGCCGCTTCGCAACCCCTGTCGAAACCAGGTCGCCCCCGCGGTTCGTTGCTCACATATGTGAGCCAAAGGAGATTTTACAATAGATCGACGGCACGCGTCGTACGCATTGGCTGGCCGGACTTGGTCAGACAATGTCGCGCAGCAGCGTCTGCAACTCGGCCGTCGATTCCACCACGTGTTGCGCGTGCCACCGTGACGGCGGAATGTCGTTGCCGCAATAGCCGTACGCGGCGGCGACGGTCTTCATGCCGGCAGCAAAACCGGCCTGCACGTCGCGCAGGTCGTCGCCGATATAGACGACGCGCTCCGGAGCGATGTCCAGCTCACGCGCCGCGTGCAGCAGCGGCGCGGGGTGCGGCTTCGAATGTGGGGTCGTGTCGCCGCTCACCACGCAGCCGGCGCGCTCCTCGAGCCCGAGTTGCGCGACGAGCGGTTCGGTGAGCCGCGCGATCTTGTTCGTGACGATGCCCCAGCGCACGCCGCGCGCGTCGAGTTCATCGAGCACTTCCGCGATGCCAGGAAAGAGCGTCGTCTCGATGCACAGGTCCGCTTCGTAGTTCGCGAGAAACTCCTCGCGCATCGATGCGAATTCGTGATGATCGGGCCCGATGCCGAACGCGCCGCAGATCAGTCCGCGCGCTCCGGCCGAGGCGAGCGGGCGCAGCTTCTCGAGCGGCACCATCTCGAGTCCCCGGTCGTGGCGCATTTTATTGACAGCGGCCGCGAGGTCGGGCGCCGTGTCGGCAAGCGTGCCGTCGAGGTCGAAAAGCACGGCGAGGCAAAAGCCGAGCGTGTCGTCGTTGTCTTCGCGTTGCGGCAGGGGAGTCGGGTCGCTCATTATTCGTTTCGGATACGGCGGATCGGGGCGGTTCTGGCAGGTCAGGCGTCGCGGCGACAGGCGAGCATATAGTTGACGCTCGTGTCGGACGACAGCGCGAAATGCTTGCTGAGCGGGTTGTACACGATGCCCTTGATGTCGGCCGTGCGCAGATCGGCGGCGCGCACGAAGCCGGCGAGTTCGGACGGGCGGATGAAGCGCGCGTAGTCGTGCGTGCCCTTCGGCAGCATTCGTGCGATGTATTCGGCGCCGATCACCGCGAACAGATACGACTTCACGTTGCGGTTCAGCGTGGAGAAAAACACCCAGCCGCCTGGCTTCACGAGATTCTTGCAGGCCTCGACGATCGCGGCCGGCCTGGGCACGTGCTCGAGCATTTCCATGCAGGTGACCACGTCATAGGTGCCCGGTTCGCGCGCGGCCAGCGCCTCGGCCGCGATTTCTTCGTAATCGACAGTTACACCGCTTTCAAGACTGTGAAGATCGGCGACGCCGAGTGCCTGCGTCGACAGGTCGATGCCCTTAACATGCGCGCCCAAGCCTGCCATCGATTCCGACAGGATGCCGCCGCCGCAACCGATATCGAGCACCTTTTTGCCGGCGAGATGCGCGTGCGCGTCGATCCAGCGCAGGCGAATCGGATTCAGTTCGTGCAGTGGTTTGAATTCGGCATTCGGGTCCCACCAACGATGCGCGAGGTCGCTGAATTTCTGTAGTTCGTGGGGATCGGCGTTGGTCATGGCGAAGGCTGCCTCGATGAAAGCGGTGAGCGGACGCTCGAGGATAAACTCTGAGTATATAGGGCAAGAGAAAGAGCGGCAAAAGCGCGCCAGCGAGTGGCTGCCAATCCGAGCTGCGAGCCGCTAGTAGCGGAACGGGGTGTTCCTCCGCCGCGCATCACGCCACGTCGCGGCACCCGCACATAAAAAAAGCCCCGCCGAAGCGGGGCTTTCGATACTGCGGTAATTTTCCAGCTTACTGCTTCGGCGTACCGACAACTTCGACTTCCACGCGGCGGTCCGGTGCGAGGCAGGCGATGAGTTGCTTGCGGTTCTTCTGGTTGCAACCGGTGGTAACCGGGTTGCGGCGGCCCTTGCCTTCCGTGTAGATACGGTTGGCTTCGACGCCCTTGCTGACCAGGAAGGCCTTCACAGCTTGAGCACGACGCAGCGACAGACGGTCGTTGTAAGCGTCCGAACCGATGCGGTCGGTGTGGCCCGTGGCAACGACGACTTCGAGGTTGATGCCTTGGATCTTCGATGCCAGTTCGCTCAGACGTTCCTTGCCAGCCGGCTTCAGGATTGCTTTGTCGAAGTCGAACAGCGCATCAGCTTGATACGTAATCTTTTCGCTGGAGATTGCCGGAGCCGGAGCGACCGGTGCCGGCGGGGTCGGAGCCTGAGCAACCAGAGCGCCGTCGCACTTGGCGTTAGCCGTTGCGGGCGTCCAGAATGCATCGCGCCAGCAAAGCTCGTTCGTGCCGTTCATCCACACGTATTCGCCAGTACCATTCACCCAGTTGTCGTTGGTAGCTTGTCGCGACGCCGGCACCGACTGCGCCATGGCGGATGCAGCCATAACTGCGGTAGCTGCAATGAACGCGAGCTTTGAAAGTTTATTCATATTTCTCCTCTCGAAATTGAGATTACCGCAGGTTTACTGCGAGCCTGTTGACGGATGACCAGTCATACATTGCTCGAAGTATAACATTGGTGCGGAACAAAAACCGGCTGTATAGACTTCGAGCAGTGTCTGACTCTTTGTGCGTTGGCATTTTGCCATATCGTTCCCCTCCGACGAAAAAAAAATCTGCCCCCATTCAAATCCCCCTCCAAATGTGGTGCATGCGCAACAAATGTTTTCGTCTGAACGGTCCGCCGGCTCTGGCTGAGCGGGGAATTGGCCCTACGCAGGAATCGAGCCTGGTGAGCCTGAAATTGTGCGATCGGCGAGGTGTTGGCGGGTGCCCTCTAATATGTATACGTACCTGCGTCGGGCGCGGATGCGTGGCATGTTAGAATCGCGTGATGCGTTGCGCCTGCAATGCTTACGCGAAGTTGCGGCGAACCCCCGCCTTCGCACGTAAAAGATACGGATAATGGATCAATTCGCCAAAGAGACTCTGCCAATCTCCCTTGAGGAGGAAATGCGCCGTTCGTATCTCGATTACGCGATGAGCGTGATCGTAGGGCGAGCGCTTCCCGATGTCCGCGATGGCCTGAAGCCGGTGCACCGGCGCGTGCTGTATGCGATGCATGAGCTGAACAACGACTGGAACCGCGCCTACAAGAAGTCGGCGCGTATCGTCGGCGACGTCATCGGTAAATACCATCCGCACGGCGACACTGCGGTCTACGACACGATCGTACGGATGGCGCAGGACTTCTCGCTGCGCTACATGCTCGTCGACGGCCAGGGGAACTTCGGTTCGGTCGACGGCGACAACGCCGCGGCGATGCGTTACACCGAAATCCGCATGGCGAAGATCGGCCACGAACTGCTGGCCGACATCGACAAGGAAACGGTCGACTTCGTGCCGAACTACGACGGCAGCGAGAATGAACCGGCCATCCTGCCCGCGCGCATCCCTAACCTGCTGATCAATGGCTCGTCCGGCATCGCGGTCGGCATGGCGACCAACATCCCGCCGCACAACCTCAACGAAGTCGTCGACGCGTGTCAGCATCTGCTGAAAAACCCGGAAGCGACGATCGACGAGCTGATCGAGATCATCCCCGCACCCGACTTCCCGACCGCCGGCATCATCTACGGCGTGGCCGGCGTGCGCGACGGCTATCGGACCGGTCGCGGCCGCGTTGTGATGCGCGCGCTGACGCACTTCGAGGAAATCGACCGTGGCCAGCGCATGGCAATCATCGTCGACGAATTGCCGTATCAGGTGAACAAGCGCTCGCTGCTCGAGCGTATCGCCGAGCTCGTCAACGAGAAGAAGCTCGAAGGCATCTCCGACATCCGCGACGAATCCGACAAGAGCGGCATGCGTGTCGTGATCGAGCTCAAGCGCGGCGAAGTGCCCGAGGTCGTGCTGAACAATCTTTACAAGGCGACCCAGCTTCAGGACACGTTCGGCATGAACATGGTCGCGCTCGTCGACGGTCAGCCGAAGCTCCTGAATCTGAAGGAAATGCTGACGTGCTTCCTGTCGCATCGCCGGGAAGTGCTGACGCGGCGCACCGTCTACGAGCTGCGCAAGGCGCGCGAACGTGGCCATGTGCTCGAGGGTCTGGCGGTTGCGCTCGCGAACATCGACGAATTCATCGCGCTCATCAAGGCCGCGCCGACGCCGCCTATCGCCAAGCAGGAACTGATGTCGCGCTCGTGGGATTCGTCGCTCGTGCGCGAAATGCTGTCGCGCGCCGAGACGGATAACGCGTCGGCGGGCGGTCGCGAAGCATATCGTCCGGAGGGGTTGAACCCGTCGTTCGGCATGCAGGCCGATGGCCTCTACCGTTTGTCCGATACCCAGGCGCAGGAAATCCTGCAGATGCGTCTGCAGCGCCTGACCGGTCTCGAGCAGGACAAGATCATTGGCGAATACCGCGATGTGATGGCGCAGATCGCTGACCTGCTGGACATTCTGGCTCGCCCGGAACGCATTTCGGCGATCATCGTCGACGAACTTTCGTCGATCAAGGCCGAATTCGGCGATGCGCGTCGCTCGAAGATCGAGTTGAACGCGACCGAACTGAACACCGAAGACCTGATCACGCCGCAGGAAATGGTCGTGACGATGTCGCACGCGGGCTACGTGAAATCGCAGCCGCTGTCCGAATATCGGGCCCAGAAGCGCGGTGGTCGTGGCAAGCAGGCCACTTCCATGAAGGAAGACGACTGGATCGACACGCTGTTCATCGCCAATACGCACGACCACATCCTGTGCTTCTCGAATCGCGGCCGGGTGTACTGGGTCAAGGTCTACGAGGTGCCGCAGGGCTCGCGCAATTCGCGCGGCCGGCCGATCGTCAATATGTTCCCGCTGCAGGAAGGCGAAAAGATCACGGTCGTGCTGCCGGTCAAGGAGTTCTCGGCCGACAAGTTCGTGTTCATGGCAACCGCGTTAGGAACGGTAAAGAAGACCCCGCTCGAGGCATTCAGCCGGCCGCTGCGCAAGGGTATTATTGCGGTCGGTCTCGATGAGGGTGATTACCTGATCGGCGCCGCGATCACCGATGGCCAGCACGACGTGATGCTGTTCTCTGATTCTGGCAAGGCAGTGCGCTTTGACGAAAACGACGTGCGTCCGATGGGCCGCGAGGCGCGCGGCGTGCGCGGCATGCAGCTCGAAGACGGCCAGAACGTGATTGCGTTGCTGGTGGCCGGCGATGAGCAGCAGTCGGTGCTCACCGCAACCGAGAACGGCTTCGGCAAGCGCACCCCGATCACCGAGTACACGCGTCACGGCCGCGGCACGAAGGGCATGATCGCGATCCAGACGTCGGAGCGCAATGGCAGGGTCGTTGCCGCGACGCTCGTGGATTCGGAAGCGCAGATCATGCTGATTACCACGACGGGCGTGCTGATTCGCACGCGCGTGTCGGAAATTCGCGAAATGGGACGCGCAACGCAAGGTGTTACACTCATCAGCCTTGACGAAGGGACCAAGCTGTCCGGTCTGCAACAGGTAGCTGAGGCCGAGGGCGAGTCGGAAAGCGATTCCGACGGCTCCGCTGAAGGTGATAACGGCGGTGAGGGCGGCGGCGCGGCTTGATCCGTGCCAGCGGCTTTCAGTCTCAGTTAATACGTTGAAGCTACGCTGCGGGTCAACGCGTATCAGGCCGGTACGCTTTCCCGTGCGGCGTGCGGTTCAAGTTAATTTCTCTTAGGGAGTAATGATGCAAAAACGATTCAAACAACTGATGTTGCTGGCTGCCATCGTGCCGACCTTCGCCATGGCTCAAGCGCTGCAGAACCAGGCGCCCGCAGCTCCGGCTGCCGCAGCAGCACCGGTTGATCCGGCCAAGCAAGCTGCCATCAAGGACCTGCTCGACGCCATCGACGCGCAGAAGCTGGTTGGCGCAATCGGCAATAGCGCGCAGATGCAGGCCAAGCAGCTCGTGCCGGCAATCCTGTCGGACGCGCTGACCGAGAACAAGACGATGACGGACAAGCAGAAGCAGGCCGCCGTGCCGACGCTGCAGAAGAACGCGGTGCCGAAGCTGGTGGACGCGGCAGGCCAGGTCTTCGCAACCGACTCTTTCCGTCAGGACGCGATGCAAGCTCAGTACGATGCGTACGCGAAGTACTACAGCGTGTCGGAAATCAAGGACCTGACCACGTTCTACAAGAGCCCGACCGGACGCAAGTTCATCCAGGTGCAAGACCAGGTTGGCCGCGACGTCGTGAACGGTCTGATGCAGAAGTACATGCCGGAATCGATCAAGGCAACGCGTGACCAGGCCGACAAGGAAGTCGCATCGGTCAAGCCGGCTGCCAAGTAAATTCCGCTCGCAGGCCGCGCTAACCAGCCGGCCTGTCGCCGCGCCCGTTGGGCCACCCGGCGTGGCGGGTTGGCGGCGACAATGCGATAATGGCCGTTTGCGCACTGGCGCAGACGGCCATTTTCTTTTTCGGCGAGCCATTTCGCAGTTCTTTTCGCAGATTCCCGCGCGACTTCGTTATTTCACGCCCGCTTCCAGGACCTCACATGCGCGTTTTTAATTTCTCCGCCGGCCCGGCGGCCATGCCCGTAGAAGTGCTGCGCCAGGCAGCCGACGAGATGCTGAACTGGCAAGGTAGTGGTATGAGCGTGATGGAAATGAGCCATCGCGGCAAGGAATTCATGTCGATCCACGAAGCAGCGCTGACCGATCTGCGCGAGTTGCTGCAGGTGCCGGCAAGTCACCGCATCCTTTTCCTGCAGGGCGGCGGGCTCGGCGAGAACGCGATCGTGCCGATGAACCTGCTCGGCTCGAAACCGCGGGCGGATTTCGTCGTCACCGGCTCGTGGTCGCAGAAATCGTTCAAGGAAGCGGAAAAATACGGCAGCGTGCATCTTGCCGCGACCGGCAAGACGGCCGAGGGCTACACGCGCGCGCCGGCGCGCGCGGAATGGCAACTGTCGGACGATCCGGCTTACGTGCATTTGTGCACGAACGAGACCATTCATGGCGTCGAAACCTTCGAGATTCCCGACCTCGGCAATATTCCGCTCGTGGCGGACGCGTCGTCGCATATCCTTTCGCGCCCGATGGACATCGCCAAATACGGCGTGCTGTTCGGCGGCGCGCAGAAGAATATCGGCATGGCGGGCGTGACGGTCGTGATCGTGCGTGAGGACATGCTCGATCGCGCAATGCCGATTTGCCCATCGGCGTTCGAATGGAAGACCGTCGCCGAGAACAACTCGATGTACAACACGCCGCCCACCTATGCGATCTATATTGCCGGGCTCGTGTTCAAGTGGTTGAAGAACCAGGGCGGCCTCCGGGCGATGGAGGCGCGCAACCTCGAAAAATCGAAGCTGCTGTACGACACGATCGACTCGAGCAGCTTCTATCTGAACAAGGTCGAACGTGGCTCGCGCTCGCGGATGAACGTACCGTTCTTCCTCGCCGACGAGTCGCGCAACGAAGATTTCCTGTCCGGCGCGAAAGCGCGGGGATTGGTGCAGCTAAAGGGCCACAAGTCCGTGGGCGGCATGCGGGCGTCGATTTATAACGCCGTCCCGCTCGAAGGCGTCAAAGCGCTTGTCGAATACATGAAGGAATTCGAACAGCGCAGCGCCTGAGTCACACTGACCGGCAGGCGTGCGCATCTTTTCCAGCAGTTACCCGGCAGAGCCGTTTTACGCATGGACGACGAACTCAATACACGACTCAAACCTCTGCGCGATCGCATCGACGCGCTCGACGCGCAGCTGATCGCGCTCCTGAACCAGCGCGCGTCGGTCGCGCTCGAAGTGGGCGAGATCAAGAAGCATTTCAACGCGCCGGTGTTCCGGCCCGAGCGCGAGATGCAGGTGATCGCGCGCCTCCAGGAAATGAGCGCGGGGCCGCTCGCGGACGAACACATCAGCGCGATCTGGCGCGAGATCATGGCCGCGAGCCGCGCGCTAGAAAAGAGCATCAAGGCCGCGTATCTCGGGCCGGTCGGCACCTATAGCGAACAGGCGATGCACGAGTACTTCGGTCAGTCGATCGAAGGGCTGCCGTGCCCCTCGATCGATGAAGTATTCCGCTCGGTCGAGGCGGGCGCCGCCGACTACGGCGTCGTGCCGGTTGAGAACTCGACCGAAGGCGCGGTGTCGCGCACGCTGGATCTGCTGCTGCAAACCCAGCTGACCATCGGCGGCGAACTCGCATTGCCGATCCATCACAACCTGCTCACGCAAAACGGGCTCGCTGGCGTCACGCGCGTATGCGCGCATGCGCAGGCGCTCGCGCAGTGCCAGCGCTGGCTGTCGACCAATGCGCCGCATCTCGAGCGCCAGGCGGTGTCGAGTAATGCGGAAGCTGCACGGATGGCGGCCGAAGATCCGACTGTCGCGGCCATCGCCGGCGATCGCGCCGCGATCCACTACGGCCTGCAGGTCACCAACGCGCTGATCCAGGATGATCCGCACAACCGCACGCGCTTCGTAATGATTGGCAAGGAGCCGACCGGTCCGAGCGGCTACGATCAGACCTCGCTGATCGTGTCGGTCGCGAACGAACCGGGCGCGATGGTCAAGCTGCTCGAGCCGCTCGCTCGCCACGGCGTGTCGATGACGCGTTTCGAATCGCGTCCGGCGCGCGTCGGCACGTGGGAGTACTACTTCTATATCGATGTCGAAGGCCATCGCGACGATCCGGCTGTGGCTGCCGCGCTCGTCGGTCTCGGCGAGAAGGCCGCGTTCCTGAAAATACTCGGCTCATATCCGCGCGCCCGTTAAGGGCTGGCAGCGCAGTCCGGGCGGCGCCGCGTGCGCTGCCCGAACGCAGATTTCACTATCCATCGTCGTTCGGAGATTTTCATGACAGCGTCTTTCGGCCCTTCCTATGTGCGCGCGATCGCGCCGTACATCGCCGGCAAGCCGATTTCGGAAGTGGCCCGCGACTTCGGTCTCGACGAGGCGAGCATCGTGAAGCTCGCATCGAACGAGAATCCGCTCGGCATGCCGGAATCCGCGCAGCACGCGATGGCGCGGGCGATCGCCGATCTCGGCCGTTATCCGGACTCGAACGGTTTCGAGCTGAAGGCGGCGCTCGCCGCGCGCTACGGTGTGCCGGCTGAGTGGATCACCCTCGGTAACGGCAGCAACGACATTCTCGAACTCGCCGCGCACGCGTTCGTCGAGAAGGGCCAGGCGGTCGTGTTCTCGCAGTATTCGTTCGCGGTCTATGCGCTCGCGACGCAAGGCGTCGGCGCGCGCGCCATCGTCGTGCCGGCGGTGCGCTATGGTCACGACCTCGACGCGATGCTCGCCGCAATCGACGACCACACGCGTCTCGTGTTCGTCGCGAATCCGAACAATCCGACCGGCACGTTCGTCGACGGCCCGAGGCTCGAGGCTTTTCTCGACAAGGTGCCGCGCCACGTGGTCGTCGTGCTCGACGAGGCGTACACCGAGTATCTGTCGGCGGACAAGCGCTACGACTCGATTGACTGGGTGCGCCGCTATCCGAACCTGCTGGTTTCGCGTACGTTCTCGAAGGCGTTCGGGCTTGCGGGCTTGCGCATCGGCTTCGCGATCGCGCAGCCCGGCTTGACCGATTTGCTGAATCGACTGCGTCAACCGTTTAACGTAAATACGCTCGCGCAAGCCGCGGCGATTGCGGCACTGAATGACAGCGCGTTCCTGCAGAAAAGCGCGGCGCTGAACGCGCAGGGCTATACGCTTCTGACCGAGGCGTTCGACAAGCTCGGCCTCGAATACGTGCCGTCCGAAGGCAACTTCGTGCTCGTGCGCGTTGGCAGCGACGACAAAGCCGGCGCCCGCGTGAACCTTGCGCTGCTGAAGCAGGCCGTGATCGTGCGACCGGTCGACAACTACGGCTTGCCGCAGTGGCTGCGCATCACGATCGGCTTGCCGGAGGAAAACGAAGCGTTCCTCGCGGCGCTCGAAAAGACGCTTGCCGAGCCTGACGCAGCGTAAGCCTTGATTCTTGACCCCGCGCGTCGACCGGCAGGAGTGGCGCGCTTAATGTCCGTATTGTGTGAGCGACGTGGCCGCGTTTTCTTTTAACAAGCTGGTGATTTTCGGTGTCGGCCTGATCGGCGGATCGCTCGCGCGCGCGTTGCGTGAACGCGGCGAGGCTGGCGGGGCGCGCACGGTGGTTGGGCTCGGACGGACCTCCACGTCGGGCGAACGGGCGTTGGCGCTTGGTGTCATCGACGGCGCCGCGGCGCTCACCGACGACGCCGCGCTGCGCGACGCGCTCGCGGGCGCGGACTTCGTGCTGCTCGCGGCGCCGGTCGCGCAGACCCAGCCGCTGCTCGAGCGCATCGCGCCCCATCTCGACGCCAACACGATCGTCACCGATGCGGGCAGCACCAAATCCGACGTGGTCGCCGCCGCCCGCGCGGCGCTCGGCGCCCGGATCGGCCAGTTCGTGCCGGGCCATCCGATCGCCGGTCGCGAGTCGAGCGGGGTTGATGCCGCGTTGCCCGATCTGTACGTGAACCGCAACGTCGTGCTGTGCCCACTGCCGGAGAATACGCCGGACGCGGTCGAGCGCGTCGCGGCGATGTGGCGCGCCACCGGCGCATTGGTGCGGAAGATGACGCCGCAGCAGCACGACCGCGTGTTCGCGTCGGTCAGTCATCTGCCGCACGTGCTGTCGTTCGCGCTCGTCGAGCAGATCCTCAATTCGCCCGACGCTGCGTTGAAGTTCTCGTTCGCGGCGGGCGGTTTTCGCGACTTCACGCGCATCGCCGCGTCGAGTCCGGAGATGTGGCGCGACGTCTGTATCGCCAATCGCGTGGCGCTGCTCGACGAACTCGACGCGTACACCGCGGTACTCGCGCGCCTGCGCACGGCGATCGAAGCTGGCGACGGCGCCGCGCTCGAAGCCGTGTTCGCGCGCTCGCGCGTCGCACGCAGTCAGTGGCAGGAGCAGCGCGCGGCTGGCGTGGCCAGCGGCGACGCGTCGAAATAACCGGAAACTGGACACATCATGGAATTCCTCGATCTCGGACCTTTTTCCCGTGCGTCCGGCACGGTTCGTCTGCCCGGCTCGAAGAGCATCTCGAACCGCGTGCTGCTGCTCGCCGCGCTCGCCGAAGGCGAGACGACGATCACGAACCTGCTCGACTCCGACGACACCCGGGTGATGATCGACGCGCTCGAAAAGCTCGGCGTACGTTTGAAGCGCGACGGCGACACCTGCGTCGTGACCGGCACGCGCGGCGCGTTCACCGCGCGCACGGCCGACCTGTTCCTCGGCAATGCGGGCACGGCGGTGCGCCCGCTGACCGCGGCGCTCGCCGTGAATGGCGGCGACTACCGGATTCACGGCGTGCCGCGCATGCATGAACGGCCGATCGGCGATCTCGTCGACGGCCTGCGCCAGATCGGCGCGAAGATCGACTACGAGCAGAACGAAGGCTATCCGCCACTGCGCATCCGTCCCGCCCAGATAACGGCCGACGCGCCGATCCGCGTACGCGGCGACGTGTCGAGCCAGTTCCTGACCTCGCTGCTGATGACGCTGCCGCTGTTGCGCACCGCGAGCGGCGTCACCACCGTGCAGGTCGACGGCGAGCTGATCTCGAAGCCGTACATCGAGATCACGATCAAGCTGATGGCGCGCTTCGGAATCGAGGTCGAGCGCCACGGCTGGCACCAGTTCGTGGTGCCGGCCGGGAAGCGGTATCAGTCGCCGGGCACGATCATGGTGGAAGGGGATGCGTCGTCGGCGTCGTATTTCCTCGCCGCGGGCGCGCTCGGCGGCGGGCCGCTCAGAGTCGAAGGCGTGGGCCGCGCGAGCATCCAGGGCGACGTCGGATTTGCCGATGCGCTGATCAAGATGGGCGCGAACCTTCAGATGGGCGACGACTGGATTGAAGTGCGTGGCGTCGGCAACGATCACGGCAAGCTCGATCCGATCGACATGGACTTCAACCTGATCCCCGATGCCGCGATGACGATCGCAGTCGCCGCGCTGTTCGCGGACGGCACGAGCACGCTGCGCAACATCGCGAGCTGGCGCGTGAAGGAAACAGACCGCATCGCCGCAATGGCGACCGAGCTTCGCAAAGTCGGTGCGAAGGTGCAGGAAGGCGAAGATTTCCTCGTCGTCACGCCACCCGAAAAGCTGTTCCCGAATGCCGCGATCGACACCTACGACGACCACCGCATGGCGATGTGCTTCTCGCTCGTGAGTTTGGGCGGCGTGCCGATCCGCATCAACGACCCGAAGTGCGTCGGCAAGACGTTCCCCGATTATTTCGAGCGCTTTACGGCGCTCACACAACCCTGATGCAACCCGGATTCGCGTGCGAATCCCCGATGTGCGACATTTTTAGATGAAACCGACCCGTCCCTTTCACCAGACGCCCGTCATTGCGATCGACGGCCCTAGCGCCTCCGGCAAAGGCAGTGTGGCCGCGATGGTGGCCGCCAACCTCGGCTTTCACCTGCTCGACAGCGGCGCGCTGTACCGGCTCGCGGCGCTCGCGAGCCTGCGCTATGGCATTGCGGCGGACGACGTCGACGCACTTGTCAAACTGATCGATGACCTCCATATCACGTTTCGCGAGGGGCTCGCGCAGCTTGACGGGGTCGATGTATCGACCGAAATCCGCGCCGAGGAAGTGGGTAGCCGCGCCTCGGCGATCGCCGTGCACGCGCCGGTGCGAACCGCGCTGGTGGCGCGCCAGCGGGCGTTTCGCAAGGAACCGGGACTGGTCGCCGACGGCCGAGACATGGGTACCGTGATCTTCCAGGACGCCGCGCTGAAGGTGTTCATGACCGCGAGCGTCGAGGCCCGCGCGATGCGCCGGCATAAGCAATTGATCCAAAAAGGATTTTCTGCTAATATAGATGACTTGCTCCGGGATTTGCGTGAGCGTGACGAGCGTGACAGTCAGCGCGCGGCCGCGCCGCTCAAGCCCGCGGCGGATGCAAAGCTGCTTGATACCTCCGCATTGTCGGTCGACCAGGCGGTCGAGCAGGTGGTGCAATGGTATGAAGCGCTGGTCCCGCACGCGTGACTGAAAACGGTCGCGCAGAAGTGGCGAGCAGCGGCAGTCCCGTTGTTGGTAGGTGCTTCGCAATGGTCGCGAAGCGTTGTTTTTAACCCTTTAACCCCGCGTGGCGTTCGCGTATTTGCCGCAGTTGCTGACCGGTCCGGTGAGCCAGGCGTTGCGAAGACCATGCAAACTCTGATTTTTATGTCCGACCTGCAAACCTCTACCCCGAATACCGAATCTTTTGCGGCTCTGTTCGAAGAGTCGCTGACCAAGCAGGACATGCGCGCTGGCGAAGTGATTTCCGCCGAAGTCGTGCGTGTCGACCACAACTTCGTGGTCGTGAACGCTGGTCTGAAGTCCGAAGCCTACATCCCGCTCGAAGAGTTCCTGAACGACGCGGGCGAGGTAGAAGTGCAGGCGGGCGACTTCGTTTCCGTCGCGATCGACGCGCTGGAAAACGGCTATGGCGACACCATCCTGTCGCGTGACAAGGCGAAGCGTCTGGCTTCGTGGCTGTCGCTGGAAAAGGCGCTGGACAACAATGAACTCGTGACCGGCACGATCACGGGCAAGGTCAAGGGCGGTATGACCGTGATGGTCAACGGCATCCGCGCGTTCCTGCCGGGTTCGCTGGTTGATACGCGTCCGGTCAAGGACACGACCCCGTACGAAGGCAAGACCCTCGAATTCCGCGTCATCAAGCTCGACCGCAAGCGTAACAACGTCGTGCTGTCGCGCCGCGCTGTCATCGAGGCAACGCAAGGCGAGGAGCGCGCGAAGCTGCTCGAAACGCTGAAGGAAGGCGCGATCGTCGAAGGCGTGGTCAAGAACATCACCGACTACGGCGCGTTCGTGGACCTCGGCGGCATCGACGGCCTGCTGCACATTACCGACATCGCATGGCGTCGCGTGCGTCACCCGAGCGAAGTCCTGTCGGTTGGCCAGGAAGTCACCGCGAAGATCCTCAAGTTCGACCAGGAAAAGAACCGCGTTTCGCTCGGTATCAAGCAACTGGGCGACGATCCGTGGGAAGGCATCTCGCGCCGTTACCCGTCGGGCACGCGTCTGTTCGGTAAGGTCACCAACATCACCGACTACGGCGCATTCGTCGAAGTGGAATCGGGCATCGAAGGCCTCGTCCACGTGTCGGAAATGGACTGGACCAACAAGAACGTTGCTCCGTCGAAGGTTGTCCAGCTGGGCGACGAAGTCGAAGTGATGGTTCTCGAAATCGACGAAGACCGCCGTCGTATCAGCCTCGGCATGAAGCAGTGCAAGCCGAACCCGTGGGACGACTTCAGCCGCAACTTCAAGAAGGGCGACAAGATCAGCGGCGCCATCAAGTCGATCACCGACTTTGGTGTGTTCATCGGTCTGCCGGGCGGCATCGACGGTCTGGTTCACCTGTCGGATCTGTCGTGGAGCGAAACCGGCGAGGAAGCCGTTCGCAAGTACAAGAAGGGCGACGAAGTGGAAGCGATCGTTCTCGGCATCGACGTCGAGAAGGAACGTATTTCGCTGGGTATCAAGCAGCTCGAAGGCGACCCGTTCAGCAACTACGTTGCAATGAACGACAAGGGTTCGGTCGTCGACGGTACCGTCAAGTCGGTCGACGCGAAGGGTGCCGTGGTCCAGCTGTCGGGCGAAGTCGAAGGCTACCTGCGTGCTTCGGAAATCGCCCAAGACCGCGTGGAAGACGCTCGCAATGTGCTGAAGGAAGGCGACAAGGTCAACGCGATGATCATCAACATCGATCGCAAGTCGCGCGGCATCAACCTGTCGATCAAGGCGAAGGACTCGGCTGAGCAGCAGGAAGCCATCCGCGGTCTCGCTGCTTCGGATTCGAGCGCAGCCGCTACCGGCACGACGAACCTCGGCGCGCTGCTGAAGGCCAAGCTCGACGGCCAGAACCAGTAAGCCTGAGAGGTCTGCTGCAGTATGACCAAATCGGAATTGGTCGCCCAGCTGGCTACGCGATTTCCGCAACTTGTTCTCAAGGACGCGGATTTCGCGGTGAAGACGATGCTTGATGCGATGTCGGAGGCGCTTGCCAAAGGTCATCGCATCGAAATTCGTGGCTTCGGCAGCTTCGGCCTCAACCGCCGTCCCTCCCGCGTCGGACGCAATCCGAAGTCGGGCGAGAAGGTGCTGGTACCCGAGAAGTACGTACCGCACTTCAAGCCGGGCAAGGAATTGCGCGAGCGGGTGGATCGTCGCGCGGGCGAGCCGCTGAAGGCCGAGGAGCCGGATGACGACCTTTAATGACTCCGCTGCGTGTGTGTTGCAGCGTGGCATAGCTAGCGTCAGCGGCCAAAGCCAGTCGGCAAAAGACCAGGAAAAGCGCCTTTGGGCGCTTTTTTTTTCGTCCATCATTTGAGAAGTCGCGCCTTCCGCTGCGGCTTTTGCATTTCGCGAATTGCACGTAAGTCCGGCATCCCGCCACTTGCTGCCCAGCCGCGAGGGCATCCATTACAATACGGGTCACTTCGGCGCGGGCAACACCGAGGCGCGACGCGTCATCGAGCCGGCGTCATCCCGCAACTGCCGTGAAGAGATATATTCATGAAATTTATCGTCTGGCTGATCCGTGTGCTGGTGTTCGTGCTGCTGCTCGTGCTCGCGCTCTCCAACACGCAACCCGCTACGCTGAATTTCCTCGCCGGCTACGTCTGGTCTGCGCCTCTGATCCTGATCGGCCTCGCGTTTTTCGTGATCGGCTTGCTCGCCGGGCTCGTGTCGGCGATGCCGGCCGTCGTGCGTCTGCGCATGGAGAATGGCCGGCTCAGGCGCGAGTTGCGCGTGGCTCGCGAGACTCCCGCCGTGGTAGAGCAGCCGCCGATGCCGCCGCTGATCTGAGCTGTCTTGCGCCGCGCGCGCTCCGAGCGCGGCTTTTCGTTTTCGCTTTTCCGCACATTTGCATTAATCGCATGGATCTAGACTTCTGGTGGCTGCTGGTCGTACCCGTCGCGTTCGCGTTCGGCTGGATGGCGGCGCGCTACGACCTCAAGACGCTGCTGTCCGAAAGCGCCAACCTGCCGCGGTCGTATTTTCGCGGCCTGAACTTCCTTCTCAACGAGCAGCCCGACCAGGCGATCGATGCATTCATCGAAGTCGTCAAGCTCGACCCTGAAACGGTCGAATTGCATTTCGCGCTCGGCAATCTGTTCCGCCGGCGCGGCGAGACGGATCGAGCGATTCGCGTGCATCAAAATCTGCTGAGCCGCGCGGACCTGCCGGTCAACGAGCGCGATCACGCGCTGTACGAACTCGGCCAGGACTTCCTGAAAGCGGGTCTGCTCGACCGTGCCGAAGAAACCTTCCGCTCGCTGCAAGCGGGCGATTACGCGCTGGGTGCTCAACGCGCGCTGTTGACGATCTACGAGATCGAGAAGGACTGGGTCAAGTCGATCGATACCGCGCGCCACCTCGAAACGATGGGCGCACCGTCGCTCGATAAGGAAATCGCGCAGTTCCACTGCGAACTTGCGCAGGAAGCGCTGCAGCAGAAAAGACCGGACGAAGCGCGTCATCAGCTCGGCCTCGCGCTGAAGGCGAACCCGACCAACGTGCGCGCGACGATCCTGTTCGGCGATGTCGACGCGGCCGGCGGCGCGCCGGAAGCGGCGATTGGGCAATGGCGCCGCGTCGAGGAGCAGAACCCCGCGTATCTGCCGCTCGTCGCCGAGAAGATCATGAAAGCGTATGAAGCGCTCGGCCGCGCGCAGGAGGGCGCCGATCTGCTGACCACGTGGGTCGACCGTCATCCGAGCAATGATCTGCTCGACGTTGCGTATCAGCACGTCGCATCGCTGCGCGGCGTCGATGCTGCGCATGCGCTCGCGCGCACGCAGATGCAGAAGTCGCCGAATCTGGCCGGCATGACGCGTCTGCTCGAAGCGCAGCAGGCCGTCGCCGAAGAGCCGCGGCGCGGCGAGCTCGAACTGATGCGCACACTGATCCGCCAGCGCACCAAGAATCTGCCACGCTATACGTGCCAGAATTGTGGTTTCAGGGCCCGGCTTTTCTACTGGCAGTGCCCGGGATGCAGCGGTTGGGAAACCTATGCCCCGCGCCGCGTCGAGCCGATTGCCGCGCCGAACTGACGCCGCATGCGCGGCGCGGTGGCCGCGTCGGCGTTCATTGGCGCGCAATCGCCCCGCGAATTTCGCAACGAGTTTATCGCCGGCCTCACGAGCGGCATTCATCACCGGAACCATCTACCGGACAGCGTATGAAAATCACCATTATCGGCACCGGCTATGTGGGCCTTGTCACCGGCGCGTGTCTCGCCGAAATCGGCAACGACGTCTTCTGTCTCGACGTCGATCAGCGCAAGATCGACATCCTCAACAAAGGCGGCGTGCCGATTCACGAACCGGGCTTGCAGGAGATGATCGCCCGCACGCGCGCGGCCGGCCGCATCACGTTCTCGACCGATGTCGCGGCGAGCGTCGCGCACGGCGACGTGCAGTTCATCGCGGTCGGCACGCCGCCCGACGAAGACGGCTCCGCCGACCTGCAATACGTGCTCGAGGCCGCGCGCAACATCGGCCGCACGATGAACGGCTTCAAGGTGATCGTCGACAAATCGACGGTGCCGGTCGGCACCGCGCAACGCGTGCGCGCGGTGATCAATGAAGAGCTCGTGAAGCGCGCGCTCGCCGGCAGCGCGCAGCATCGCTTCTCGGTCGTGTCGAACCCCGAGTTCCTGAAGGAAGGCGCGGCCGTCGATGACTTCATGCGCCCCGACCGTATCGTGATCGGCATCGACGAAGACGAATCGGGCGCACGCGCGCGTGAGATGATGAAGCGTCTGTACGCGCCGTTCAACCGCAACCACGAACGCACGCTGTACATGGACGTGCGCTCGGCCGAGTTCACCAAGTACGCGGCCAACGCGATGCTCGCGACGCGCATCTCGTTCATGAACGAGATGTCGAATCTCGCGGACAAGGTCGGCGCCGACATCGAGGCGGTGCGCCGCGGCATCGGTTCCGATCCGCGCATCGGCTATCACTTCCTGTATGCCGGCTGCGGCTATGGCGGCTCGTGCTTCCCGAAGGACGTGCAGGCGTTGATTCGCACCGCGAGCGAGAGCGGCCACAACCTGCGCATTCTCGAGGCGGTCGAGGAAGTGAACGACCAGCAGAAGGACGTGCTCGTGAACAAGATCGCCGCGAAGCTCGGCGAGGATCTGAGCGGCCGCACGTTCGCGGTGTGGGGCCTCGCGTTCAAACCGAATACCGACGACATGCGCGAGGCGCCGAGCCGTCGCGTGATCGGGGAGCTGCTCGCGCGCGGCGCAAACGTGCGCGCGTACGATCCGGTCGCCGTGACCGAGGCGCAGCGCGTGTTCGCGATGGATCTGCACGCGGCGCCCGAGCAGCTCGCACGTCTCACGTTCACGAACACTCAGGACGAAACGCTGACCGGCGCCGACGCGCTCGTGATCGTGACCGAATGGAAGGAGTTCAAGAGTCCTGATTTCGTGCATCTGAAATCGGTGCTGAAGACACCGCTGATTTTCGACGGCCGCAATCTGTACGAACCGGACGCGATGATCGAGCTCGGGATCGACTATCACGCTATTGGACGCCCCTATGCCAAACCCTCTGAACTTCCGGCCGATGCCTGAGGCCATGCCCGCGGCGCCCGCGTCCACCACGGCGCAGAAGCTCACGTTCGTGCCGCGCGGGCAGCTCAATGCGGCACGCGTGCTCGTGGTCGGCGACGTGATGCTCGACCGTTACTGGTTCGGCGACGTCAACCGCATCTCTCCGGAGGCGCCCGTGCCGGTCGTGCACGTGCAGCGCCAGGAAGATCGCCTGGGCGGCGCGGCGAACGTCGCGCGCAACGCGGTCGCGCTCGGCGCGCAAGCGGGTCTGTTGTGCGTGGTCGGTCATGACGAGCCCGGCGAGCGCATCGTGCAGCTGCTCGACGAAAGCGGCGTGACACCGCATCTCGAACGCGATCCGGCCTTGCTGACGACGATCAAGCTGCGCGTGCTGTCGCGTCAGCAGCAACTGCTGCGCGTCGATTTCGAAAATTCGCCGGCGCACGAAGTGCTGCTAGCGGGGCTTGCGCGTTTCGACGAGCTGCTGCCGTCGCACGACGTGATCCTGATGTCCGACTATGCGAAGGGCGGCCTCACGCATGTCACGCAAATGATCGCGAAGGCGCACGCGGCCGGCAAGCCGGTGCTCGTCGATCCGAAGGGCGACGACTGGGAGCGCTATCGCGGCGCGACGCTGATCACGCCGAATCGCGCGGAATTGCGCGAGGTCGTCGGACAGTGGAAGTCCGAGGAAGATCTGATCGCGCGTGTCACGAAGCTGCGCGCCGAACTCCAGTTCAAGGCGCTGCTGCTGACGCGCTCGGAGGAGGGCATGACACTCTTCGCCGACGATGGCATCCTGCACGCATCGGCTGATGCGCGCGAAGTGTATGATGTGTCGGGCGCGGGCGACACCGTGATCGCGACGCTTGCCGCGATGCTCGGCGCGGGTCTTTCTCTCATCGACGCAGTCGGGCTCGCGAATCGGGCGGCCGGCATCGTGGTCGGCAAACTCGGCACCGCCACCGTCGACTACGACGAACTCTTCTCCTGATGCAGCCCGCGGGGCTGCCGTCGTCCGACGGACCAGCGGACCCCGCGGCGTTGACTGAACGAAGCTCACTACAAAGCTCACTACGGCAGGATCATCATGACCGTCATCGTCACCGGCGCGGCCGGTTTTATCGGCAGCAATCTCGTGAAGGCGCTCAACGAGCGCGGCGAACAACGCATCATCGCGGTCGATAACCTCACGCGCGCGGACAAGTTCAGGAATCTGGTCGATTGCGAAATCGACGACTATCTCGACAAATCCGAATTCGTCGAGCGCTTCAGGCGCGGCGACTTCGGCAAGGTGCGCGCGATTTTCCACGAAGGCGCCTGCTCGGACACGATGGAAACCGACGGCCGCTACATGATGGACAACAACTACCGCTATAGCCGCGACGTGCTCGACATCTGTCTCGCGCAGGACGTCCAGTTCCTGTATGCGTCGTCGGCGGCGACGTATGGCGGCTCGAGCCGCTTCGTCGAGGAGCGCGAGGTCGAGCAGCCGCTCAACGTGTACGGCTATTCGAAGTTCCTGTTCGACCAGGTGATTCGCCGCGTGCTGCCCACGGCGAAAAGCCAGATCGTGGGCTTCCGTTATTTCAACGTGTACGGTCCGCGCGAAACGCATAAGGCGCGCATGGCATCGGTCGCGTTTCACAACTTCAATCAGTTCCGCGCCGAGGGCAAGGTCAAGCTGTTCGGCGAATACAACGGCTATCCGGCTGGTGAGCAGACGCGCGATTTCATCTCTGTCGAAGACGTCGTCAAGGTCAATCTGTTCTTCTTCGATCATCCGGAGAAGTCGGGCATTTTCAATCTCGGCACCGGCCGCGCGCAGCCGTTCAACGACATCGCGAGCACCGTGGTCAACACGCTGCGCGCGCTGAACAACGAGCCGGCGCTGTCGCTCGCGGATCAGGTGCAACGCGGACTGATCGAATACATTCCGTTCCCCGACGCGCTGCGCGGCAAGTACCAGTGCTTCACGCAGGCCGATCAGTCGAAGCTGCGCGCGGCCGGCTACGACGCGCCGTTTCTGAGCGTGCAGGAAGGTGTCGATCGTTACGTGCGCTGGCTGTTCGGCCAGGTGTAATTAGTACGCCGTCCTCTTTAAACTGGAATCTCCTGGCCGGTGATGGTCGCCGGCCAGTGGCAACAGGGAGATTCCAATATGTTTCGAAAAGTACTGGTTACCGCGGCGATGCTCGCCGCTTTCGGCCACGCGTATGCGGCGGTGGACGTCAACACGGCTAACGAAGACGCGCTGCGCGGCATCAAGGGCATCGGTCCGGCAAAAGCCAAAGCGATCGTCGACGAACGCAATGCGCACGGCCCGTTCAAGGACGCGGCCGATCTCGGCAAGCGCGTCAAGGGCATGGGCGGCCACACCATCGAGCGCCTGCAGGCGGAGGGTCTCGCTGTCGGACCGGCTGGCGCGGCTGCTAGCACGCAGGTTGCGGCAGCTGCAGCGGCCAAGGAGCCGGCCGCTGCGGCCGCGCCCGCCGCCACGCAGAAGGGCGCCGCCGCAGTGGCGGTGAAGAAGTAAGCGGCCGCGAGCCTTGTGCGTGTCATGCCGACGAGCAGCTTGCGGCGCGCAGGGTCCGCGAACATCCCATTGCTCCGATTTGCACACACGACTTCCCGCGGCTCGCAGCCGCGGGCTTTTTGCGCCGCAAGCGGCATGCATCCATGCGGACAGAAGGGCTGCAGGGCAGCGCCGGAGTTCGTGGTTTAGAATCGATGGATTGAAGACACTCTTTCGCGCATCGACCGCTAGACTCCATATGGCATATAAAACGATTGAAGACACGGTCGGCAACACGCCGCTCGTACAACTCGTCAGGCTTCCCGACGACGAGATCCGCAGCCGCAACAATGTGATCCTCGCGAAGCTCGAGGGCAACAACCCGGCGGGGTCGGTGAAGGACCGTCCGGCATTGTCGATGATCAAGAAGGCCGAAGCGCGCGGGCGCATCAAGCCGGGCGACACGCTGATCGAGTCGACCAGCGGCAATACCGGTATCGCGCTCGCAATGGCCGCGGCGGTCCGCGGCTACAAGATGGTGCTGATCATGCCGGAAGATCTGTCGGTCGAGCGCCGTCAGAGCATGGCCGCCTACGGCGCGGAAATCATTCTGACGCCGGTCAAAGGCGGCATGGAGTACGCGCGCGATCTCGCCGAGCAGATGCAGCGCGAAGGCAAGGGCATCATCCTCGATCAGTTCGCGAACCCGGACAATCCGGCTTCGCACATCGAAGGCACGGGCCCGGAAATCTGGCGCGACACGGAAGGGCGCATCACGCACTTCGTGTCGTCGATGGGCACGACCGGCACGATCATGGGCGTGTCCACGTATCTGAAAGCGCAGAACCAGCAGATCGAAATTATCGGCGCGCAGCCGGAAGAGGGCTCGCGTATTCCGGGTATCCGCAAGTGGCCGGAAGCGTATCTGCCGAAAATTTTCGACCGTAGCCGCGTCGACCGTGTGGAGAACGTCAGCCAATCCGCGGCCGAGGCGATGGCGCGCCGGCTGGCGTCGGTCGAAGGCATCTTTGCGGGCATTTCGTCGGGTGGTGCGTGCGAAGTCGCGCTGCGCATCGCGCGTCAGGTCGAGAACGCGACGATCGTGTTCATCGTCTGCGACCGCGGCGACCGTTATCTGTCCACGGGAGTATTTCCCGCGTAAGCGGGTCGCCGGGCGCCTTCGCGGGCGCACGAGCCAATGAAAAGCGCCGGTCGAGCCGGCGCTTTTTTACGTCCTTCAACGCGAGGCGCGCGCGCGACTCGCGGGGCGACTCACTGCGAATTTGAGTTCGACTGATCTGTCTGACCTTGCGACGCGCTGCCGTTGTTGACCGCCTTCGCGGCATTCGCAGTGTCGATTGCTTCCATCTGGGCCTTGACCTTCTGACCGAGTTGATACACCGCAAGCGCATAGAAAAAGCTGCGGTTGTAGCGGGTGAGCACGTAGAAGTTCTTCAGGCCGAGCACGAACTCCGTGCCGCGCCCCGGCGTCGGCAGATCGACCACCGTGACCGGCGTACCCGCTTCGGAAGCAATGTCGACGTTCGGCTCGTTCAGTACGAGACCGGCGCGCAGCAACTGGTCGAGGGGCCAGTGCGGCTCCGGCTGGCCAGTGGCCGCCGCCTGCGCGACACCGAGGCTGCCCGCGTCCGAGCCGATTCGCCATACCACCGGCCGGCCGCTTTCCCAGCCATTCTGGCGCAGATAATTCGCGACGCTGCCGATCGCGTCGGCATCGCTCGTGCGCAGATCGATGTGCTTGTTGCCCTCGTAGTCGACCGCGTACTGGACGATGCTGCTCGGCAGGAACTGCGGAATGCCGATCGCGCCCGTGTATGAACCGAGCACCGTGTTCGGGTCGATCTGCGCGTCGCGCGTCCAGACCAGGTAGTCTTCGAGATTCTTGCGGAAGGTCGCCTGGCGGTCCGCGCGATTCGCGGTGTTCGGATAATCGAAGCTCAGCGTGGTCAGCGCATCGAGCACGCGGAAATTACCCATGTAGCGACCGTAGATCGTCTCGACGCCGATAATGCCGACGACCATCTCCGGCGGCACGCCGAACTCCTGATACGCGCGCTGCAGCGTGGCCCGGTTCTCGCGCCAGAACTGCACGCCGGCATTGACGCGCACCGGGTCGAGGAAGCGCGCCTGATACGAGCGCCAGTTCTTGACCGACGGCGTCGGCGACGGCGTGACCAGCTTCACCGCGGTCGCCGAGTAGCTGACGCCGGCGAACAGCGCGTGCAGCGACGCTTCGTCGAAATCGTAGCGCGCGACCATCTCGTTGATGAACGCATCGACGTTCGCGTTGTTCGCATAGCGCTGCGGAATGATCTCTTCCTCAAACGTTTGCCCTTGCGGGACCGGCTGTTGCGGCTGGCTTTGCGCGAGCTGCACCGAGGCTTTGCGCGTGGCGCTTTGTGCGCTCGCGGGACTTGCTGCGATGAACATGCACGATGCGACGGTCAGTGAGGCGGCGAGGGAGTTGAGGCGAAGCCGGTTGCGTGGGGATCCTGCGGACAGAGCAAGCTTGACGGTCATGGTGAGCAGTGAGCGCGATGCGTGAAAGGCTGGAAGCAGTCGGAAAGCAGCAGGAACGAAACGGCGAATAACGGGTCGGGGAAGTATACCCGACGGCTCCCGCAAAACCGTGCTGAATCGGCGACAGCGGTGTCGTGTGGTAACTTGACGAATGTAGGCGCGCGGGGGCGCGCGCCGCTCGACGGAGACACGCCGCGCGCGCAGTTGATGCGCCGCGCCGTAGAAGAGACGCACAACACGAACTATGGCAACAGGTTTCTATTCCCATCCCGACTGTCTGCTGCACGACATGGGACAGTGGCATCCCGAGTGCCCCGCGCGCCTGCAGGCGATCGAGGATCAGCTGATCGCGAGCCGCATCGACGCGCTGATCGAGCGCGAACCGGCGCCGCTCGTCGACGAGGCCGCGCTGCTGCGCGTGCACACGCAGGCGCACGTCGACTACATCCGCGGTCGCTCGCCGCTCGAGGGCGTCGCCGAAATCGATCCCGACACGACGATGAATCCGCACACGTTGCGGGCCGCGTTGCGCGCGGCGGGCGCGGCGGTCGCCGCCACCGACGCGGTGATCGAAGGCCGCTACGACAACGCGTTCTGCAGCGTGCGCCCGCCCGGCCATCACGCGGAGCCGGCGCGCGCGATGGGCTTCTGCTTCTTCAACAACGTCGCGATCGCCGCACGCCACGCGCTCGACGTGCATGGTCTCGCGCGGGTCGCCATCATCGACTTCGACGTGCATCACGGCAACGGTACCGAGGCCGCATTCGCGGGCGACCCGCGCGTGCTGATGTGCAGCATCTTTCAGCACCCGTTCTATCCGTTCACGGGCGCCGACAACCAGGCGTCCAACATGTGCAACGTGCCCATGCCGGCGCGCTCGAACGGCATGGCCGTGCGCGAAGCGGTCGATATGCTGTGGTTGCCGCGCCTGCACGAATTCAGGCCGGAGATGCTGTTCATCTCGGCCGGCTTCGACGCGCATCGCGAGGACGACCTCGGCAACATGGGCCTCGTCGAAGACGATTACGCGTGGATTACCGACCAGGTGTGCGAGATCGCGCGGCGCTACGCGCGCGGGCGCATAGTCAGTTGTCTCGAGGGCGGCTACAACCTGTCGGCGCTCGGGCGCAGCGTGGTCGCGCACGTGCGCTCGCTCGCGGAGATCTGAGCCATGAACGTCAACCCCGTCAACACCGGCGACGCGTCGCTGGTCACCATCGAACCTGACGCGTATCGGGTACCGGGCGTCGTGCGCGTAACGATGAACCGGCCCGATGCGTTCAACGCGCTGTCCGAAGCGCTGCTCGACGAACTTCAGCAGACGCTGACCGACATCGCGAAGACCGATGCCCGCGTGGTCGTGATCGCCGGCGCGGGCCGCGCATTCTGCGCCGGGCACGACCTGAAGGAAATGCGCGCGGCGCCGTCGCTCGCGTACTACCAGCAGCTGTTCGCGCGCTGCACGAAGCTGATGCTGACGATCCAGCGCCTGCCGCAGCCGGTGATCGCGCGCGTGCACGGCATCGCGACCGCGGCCGGCTGCCAGCTCGTCGCCATGTGCGATCTCGCGGTCGCCGCCGAGACCGCGCGCTTCGCCGTATCGGGCGTGAACCTCGGGTTGTTCTGCGCGACACCGTCGGTGCCGCTGTCGCGCAACCTGTCGCGCAAGGCCGCGCTCGAAATGCTGCTGACCGGCGATTTCATCGACGCCGCCGAAGCCCGCAAGCAGGGGCTCGTGAACCGCGTCGCCCCAGCCGATGCGCTCGACGACGAAGTCGCGCGGCTCGCCGCGAGCATCTGCGCGAAGCCGGTCGAAGCGGTCAGCGCAGGCAAGGGCCTGTTCTACCGGCAGCTCGAAATGGGCATCGAGGCCGCGTACCAGCTCGCCGGGCAGACGATGGCCTGCAACATGATGGACGACTCGGCGCTCGAAGGCGTGCAGGCTTTCATCGACAAACGCGCGCCGGAGTGGAAGCGCTAGCCGACGGCTACCACGCGCCGCATCTTCTCAACTCCGTCCCACCGACCGTCTTTCAATCCAATCGACCAACCCCGCGATCACCCGATCGCGGTCGAGGTCGTTCATCGTCTCGTGATAGCTGCCCTCGTGCAGCGTGAGCGTCTTGTCAGGCGAACCCGCGTGCTCGCCGAACGCGCGGCTGCCGTCGGGCTCGGTCAGTTTGTCGTCGGTGCCGTGAAACACGAGCAGCGGCATGCGCAGCCCCGCGCGGCCACGTTCGATGCGCGCCATCGCCAGCAACAACTCGGCGCCCGTGCGCGCCGGAATCGCGTCGTGATGCACGAGCGGATCGTTGACGTTGGCTTTGACGACCGGCTGAAGGCGCGACAGCAGCGCGGGGTCGATCTTCATCGCCGGGAAGCCCGGATAGACGCGGCTGATCACCTGGCTCAGCGCGAGCATCCACTTCGGCACGTCGCGCCCCGGGGCGAGCGCGGGGCTCGACAGGATCAGACCACTCAGGCGCCGCCCGCTCGCATCGAGACGTTCGATCGCGTACAGCGCGGCCACCGCGCCACCCATGCTGTGGCCCATCAGGAAGAGCGGCGCGCAGCTTTGCGCGGCGGCGTCGAGCAGCGCCTGCGCATCGAGCAGGTAGTCGTCGAAGCGTTTCACATAGACGCGCCTGCCGGGCGCGTGGCCGTGGCCGCGAAGATCGACCGCGACGAGTTCGATGCCCGCCGCGTTGAGCCGGTCCGCCACGGCCGCGTAACGGCCGGCGTGCTCGGCGAGGCCGTGCAGCAGCGCGACCGTCGCGCGTATCGGCCCGTTCGGCTGCCAGCGATACAGCGGCAACTCGATGCCATCGGCGGTCGTGACCGACGTGCACTGCGGCGCTTCCTTATTAAGACTGCCGGCGCTCGCGCGCACCGTGTGGCTCGGGGAAGTTTGCATGGCGGTAGGCTGTGCGGAAGGGGGTGGTCCGATCATAGTCGGAGCGGCGCGATGCGCGACAGCTTTGTACGTAACGCGCGGCTCTAATGCCCTTTGGTTATGAAAAGATCGGAATTGATTATTAAAGGGTATGTCGGCGCTGCGGTAGAATGGCGACCTTAAATCCCAAATAAAAGAAACGGCGGCCGCTTGTCGGGAGCACGACGCTCGCCGGCAGCCTCCGCCGTTTTCGTTTGTCCATGATCGAAATACGCAATGTTTCCCAGCGGTTCGCCGGACCCCGGGGCTGGGTCGAGGCGCTGCACAACGTCAATCTGACGATTCCGGCGGGCGAGGTGTTCGGCATCATCGGCCGCAGCGGCGCGGGCAAGAGCACGCTCGTGCGCACGATCAACCTGCTGACCCGCCCATCCGAGGGCAACATCCTCGTCAACGGCCGCGATCTGACGACGCTGCCCGCCGCGCAACTGCGCGACGCGCGTCGCGAGATCGGCATGATCTTCCAGCACTTCAATCTGTTGTCGTCGCGCACCGTGTACGAGAACGTCGCGCTGCCGCTCGAACTGGCCGGCATGAAGCGCGACGAAATCGAGGCGAACGTGCTGCCGCTGCTCGAGCTCGTCGGTCTGTTGGCGCAGAAGGACCGCTATCCGGCGCAGATCAGCGGCGGGCAGAAGCAGCGCGTGGGCATTGCGCGGGCGCTGGCGAGCAAGCCGAAGGTGCTGCTGTCGGACGAGGCGACCTCGGCGCTCGACCCCGAGACCACGCGCGCCATTCTTGATCTGCTGAAGCGCATCAACCGCGAACTGAACCTGACGGTCGTGCTGATCACGCACCAGATGGACGTGATCAAGCAGGTCTGCGATCGCGTCGCGGTGCTCGACGCGGGCCGCGTCGTCGAACAGGGCAAGGTGATCGACGTGTTCCTGCAGCCGCACCACGAAGTCACGCGCGCGCTGATCGGCGACGTGATCGCGCAGGACTTGCCGCCCGCCATGAAGGCGCGCGTCGCGCAGCGCCTGAAGACCGGCAGCGGCCATCTGCTGCGCCTCGCGTTCACCGGTTCGGGCGTGGATCAGCCGATCCTATCGGAGACGATTCGCCGTTACGAGCTCGACTTCAATATCCTGCACGGCCAGATCGACGAGATCCAAGGGCAGGCGTTCGGCTCGCTCGCGGTTCTGGCGGGCGGCGATCCGGCCAAGGTCGCGCAGGCGCTCACGTTTCTGCGCGAGCAGGGTGTCGTAGTGGAGGAGCTCTCGCATGTTGAGTGAAATGTTCGATATGTTCGTCCAGTCGTTCTGGGAGACGCTGATCATGGTCGGCATCTCCGGACTGATTGGCGCCGTGGTTGGCGTGCCGCTCGGCGTGCTGCTGTATCTGACCGACCGCCAGGGCGTGCTCGAAAACGTCGCCGTCAATCGGGTGATGGGCGTGATCGTCAATGCGGTGCGCTCCACACCGTTCATCATCCTGCTGGTCGCGGTGATTCCGTTTACGCGGCTCGTGGTCGGTTCGTCGATCGGCACGGCCGCCGCGATCGTGCCGCTGACGATCGCCGCCGCGCCGTTCATCGCGCGTCTCGTCGAAACGGCGCTCCGCGAAGTCGACCGCGGCCTCATCGAGGCCGCTCAGGCGATGGGCGCGACCACCAGCCAGATCGTCTTCAAGGTGCTGTTGCCGGAATCGCTGCCGGGCGTGGTCGCCGGTTTGACGATCACGTTCGTGTCGCTGGTCGGCTATTCGGCGATGGCCGGCGCGATCGGCGGTGGCGGGCTTGGCGACCTCGGCATCCGCTACGGCTATCAGCGCTTCCTGCCGGAAGTGATGCTCGCGGTCGTGCTGATCCTGATCGTGTTCGTGCAACTGGTGCAGTCGTTTGGGGATTGGCTCGTGCGTCGTTTGAGCCATAAGTAAACAAGGGCGTTCGGAAGCCCGCTCATAGAGATTCGGAAAAGGTCCATCATGCAACGTCGCTTCATTCTCAAGCTGGCCGCCGCACTCGGCGCGGCAACGCTGTTCGCCACCACCGCGGCGCAGGCCGAAGATACGATCAAGGTCGGCGTCACCGGCGGCCCGCACGCGCAGATCATGGACGTCGTGAAGACGGTCGCCGCGAAGAACGGCCTCACCATCAAGATCGTCGAATTCTCCGATTACGTGCAGCCGAACGCGGCGCTCGCGAGCGGCGATCTGGACGCGAACAGCTACCAGCACGACCCGTACTTGCAGGCGCAGGTGAAGGACCGTGGCTACAAGCTGATCCGTGTCGCCGATACGGTCACGTACCCGATGGGCATCTACTCGAAGAAAGTGAAGTCGCTCGCCGAACTGCAGCCGGGCGCGAAGATCGCCGTACCGAACGATCCGACCAACGGCGGCCGCGCGCTTTTGCTGCTGCAGAAGCAGGGCTTGCTGAAGCTGCGCGCCGATGCCGGCCTGAAGGCGACGCCGCTCGACATCGTCGACAATCCGAAGAAGCTGAAGATCGTCGAGCTCGACGCGGCGCAGATTCCGCGTTCGCTGGGCGATGTCGATGCCGCCGCGATCAACACCAACTTCGCGATGGAAGCGGGCTTGAAGCCGAAGCAGGACGCCATCGCGATCGAGGACCCGAAGGGTCCGTACGTAAACGTGATCGCGATTCGCGAAGCGGACAAGAACAAGCCGTGGGTCGCGAAGCTCGTCGCGGCGTACCACTCGCCGGAAGTGAAGCAGTTCGTCGACAGCAAATTCGGCGGCTCGGTGATCACCTCCTGGTGATGCAATGATCCACGAACCAGGCAGAACACGACGGCAATGGGAAATTAGAGGTCGGAGTCGGAACCCGGGGTTGTTTCCCGGGTTTTTTAGAGATTAAAATAGAACGATCGTTCGATATTGCCGTCACGCCGCGGAGGAGCGATATCCTTCCGCAAAGCGCCCGCGACACGGCTGCCATGAGGGCAGTCGCTATAATGTTTGTCGGGTTGACGTATTCGTAACTTTGGAGCGTGTGCATGAAAATTCTGGTGCCAGTGAAAAGAGTGGTCGACTACAACGTGAAGGTCCGCGTGAAATCGGACGGTACGGGCGTCGATATTGCCAACGTGAAAATGTCGATGAATCCGTTCGACGAAATCGCGGTTGAAGAAGCCGTGCGGCTGAAGGAAGCGGGTATCGCGACCGAAGTAATCGCCGTGTCGGCCGGTATGACGCAGTCGCAGGAAACGCTGCGCACCGCGCTCGCGATCGGCGCGGACCGCGCGATCCTGATCGAATCGAACGAAGATCTGCAGCCGCTCGCAGTCGCGAAGCTGCTCAAGGCGCTGGTCGACAAGGAGCAGCCGCAACTGGTGATCCTCGGCAAGCAGGCGATCGACGACGACTCCAACCAGACCGGCCAGATGCTCGCCGCGCTGGCGAACCTGCCGCAGGCGACGTTCGCGTCGAAAGTGGTCGTGGCGGATGGCAAGGCGACGGTATCGCGTGAAGTGGATGGCGGCGCGGAAACGCTGTCGCTGACGCTGCCGGCCGTGGTCACGACCGATCTGCGCCTGAACGAGCCGCGCTACGTGACGCTGCCGAACATCATGAAGGCCAAGAAAAAGCCGCTGGAAACGGTGAAGCCCGAAGACCTCGGCGTCGATGTCACGCCGCGTCTTAAGACGCTGAAAGTCGCCGAGCCTCCGAAGCGCTCCGCCGGTGTGAAGGTGCCGGACGTGAAGACGCTGGTCGAGAAGCTGAAGACCGAAGCCAAGGTGCTGTGAGGAGACGCAAGAAATGACGAATCTGGTTAACCTGGTAGTAGCAGAACACGATAACGCGTCGATCAAGGCCGCGACGCTGAATACGATCGCAGCGGCACAGAAGATCGGTGGTGAGATTCACGTGCTGGTCGCGGGGCATAACGCGCAGGCTGCGGCCGATGCCGCAGCGAAGATCGCCGGCGTCGCCAAGGTACTGCTCGCCGACGCGCCGCAACTCGAAGCGGGTCTCGCGGAAAACGTCGAAGCGACGGTGCTGACGCTTGTGCAAGATGCGGCCAGGAACTACACGCACATCCTCGCGCCGGCTACCGCGTACGGCAAGAATATCGCGCCGCGTATCGCCGCAAAGCTCGACGTCGCGCAGATCAGCGACATCACTGCGGTGGACAGCGCCGACACGTTCGAGCGTCCTATTTATGCGGGCAACGCGATCGCAACGGTTCAATCTCAAGACCGGATCAAGGTCATCACCGTGCGCTCGACCGGTTTCGACGCCGTCGCAGCCGAAGGCGGCAGCGCAGCGGTCGAAAAGATCGAAGCCGCAGCCGACGCAGGCATCTCGCAGTTCGTGAGCCGCGAAGTGACGAAGCTCGATCGTCCGGAACTGACGAGCGCGAAGATCATCGTGTCCGGTGGCCGGGGTCTGGGCAATGGCGAGAACTACACGAAGGTGCTCGAGCCGCTGGCCGACAAGCTCGGCGCGGCACTGGGCGCATCGCGCGCAGCGGTCGACGCGGGCTTCGTGCCGAACGACTATCAGGTCGGCCAGACCGGCAAGATCGTCGCGCCGCAACTGTATGTCGCGGTCGGCATCTCGGGTGCGATCCAGCATCTGGCCGGCATGAAGGACTCGAAGGTCATCGTCGCGATCAACAAGGACGAAGAAGCGCCGATCTTCAGCGTGGCCGACTACGGCCTCGTCGGCGATCTGTTCACCATCGTGCCGGAACTCGTGAAGGAACTCGGCTAAGCGCCGCGGCGGTTGAAACAGGCCGCCGAAAATCAGCGAAGGGCGCTGGACCGACCAAGTCCCGCGCCCTTTTTTCATATCAAGGGAGGAGAACCGAAATGAGCTATACGGCGCCCATCAAGGACATGCTGTTCGTGATGAAAGAACTGGCCGGACTCGAAGACATCGCGAAGCTGCCCGGCTTCGAAGACGCGAACCTCGACACGGCGCAGGCCGTGCTCGGCGAGTCGGCGAAACTGTGCGGCGAAGTGCTTGCGCCGCTGAACGTCGACGGCGATCGCAACCCGAGCAGCTGGAAGGATGGCGTCGTCACCGCGACGCCCGGTTTCAGGGACGCGTTCCGCCAGTTCGCCGAGGGCGGCTGGCAGGGTGTGCAGCACCCGCTCGACTACGAAGGACAGGGGTTGCCGAAGCTGATCGGGACGCCATGCGTCGAAATGCTCAACGCATCGAATCTGTCGTTCGCGTTGTGTCCTTTGCTGACCGACGGCGCGATCGAAGCACTACTGACCGCCGCCAGCGAAGCGCAGAAACAGACCTTCGTGCCGAAGCTGATTTCAGGCGAATGGACCGGCACGATGAACCTGACCGAGCCGCAGGCGGGCTCCGATCTCGCGCTGGTGCGCACGCGCGCCGAGCCGCTGGGCGACGGTTCGTTCAAGCTGTTCGGCACGAAGATTTTCATTACCTGGGGCGAGCACGACATGGCGAAGAACATCGTCCATCTCGTCCTTGCGCGCACGCCTAACGCGCCCGATGGTGTGAAGGGCATTTCGCTGTTCCTCGTGCCGAAGTTTCTCGTCAACGAGGACGGCTCGCTCGGCGAGCGCAACGATGTGCATTGCGTGTCGATCGAGCACAAGCTCGGCATCAAGGCGAGCCCGACCGCGGTGCTGCAGTTCGGCGATCACGGCGGCGCGATCGGTCAGTTGATCGGCGAAGAGAATCGCGGCCTCGAATACATGTTCATCATGATGAATGCCGCGCGTTTCGCGGTCGGCATGCAAGGCGTCGCGATTTCGGATCGCGCGTATCAGAAGGCGGTCGCGTATGCGAAGGAGCGCGTGCAGAGCCGCCCCGTGGATGGCTCCGCGAAGCAGTCGGTCGCGATCATCCAGCACCCGGACGTGCGCCGCATGCTGTCGACGATGCGCTGCCTCACCGAGGCGTCGCGCGCGCTCGCGTACGTCGCTGCCTCGCACTGCGATATCGCGCATCGTCATCCTGACGACGCGACGCGTGCCAAGCATCAGGCGATCTACGAATACCTGGTGCCGATCGTTAAGGGCTGGAGCACGGAGCTGTCGATCGACGTGACGAGCCTCGGCGTGCAGGTGCATGGCGGTATGGGCTTCATCGAGGAAACCGGCGCCGCGCAGTACTACCGCGACGCGCGCATTCTGCCGATCTACGAAGGCACGACCGCGATCCAGGCCAATGACCTGATTGGTCGCAAGACGCTGCGCGACGGCGGTAAGGTCGCGAAAGAACTGCTTGCTGGTATCGCCGAAACGGTCGAAGCGCTCGGCGCGCAGCAGGGCGCGGCGTTCGCGTCGATGCGGACGCAACTCGCTGAGGGTCAGCGGGCGCTTGGCGCGGTCGTCGATTTCGTCGTCGCGAATGCGAAGGGCGATCCAAATGCGGTGTTCGCGGGCAGCGTGCCCTATCTGAAGCTCGCGGGCATCGTGCTAGGCGGCTGGCAGATGGCGCGTGCGCAGCTTGCGGCAGCGGCGAGGCGCGACGAGGATCCCGCGTTTCATGACGCGAAGATTGCGACCGCGCGGTTTTACGCCGAGCATGTGCTGCCGCAGGCGGCGGCGCTCGAAGTGGCGATCGTCAGCGCGAAGGGTGGCGAGGGCGTGCTGGCTTTGTCGGAAGACCAGTTCTAAGCATGCCTCGGTGCCTGCCGCGATTGCGGCGGCACCTTGGAAAACAAACGGCGCCTCGCGAGGCACCGTTTGTTTTTGCCGCTGCTGTTTGTTGCCGCGTGCGCTTGCGGCCAGGGCCGCGTCAGCGCACGCACTCGAACTCACGCATACGCCGGCCGATGTTCGCCCGCGGTCTCGCCGAGATAGCGATGCACCGACAGATCGTCCGCGCGGATCGCCGGTTGCTTGCCCGACATCAGGTCGGCGAGCAGTTGGCCTGAGCCGCACGACATCGTCCAGCCGAGCGTGCCGTGGCCGGTGTTCAGGAACAGGTTCGGCACCGGCGTGCGGCCGACGATCGGCGTGCTGTCCGGCGTCATTGGCCGTAGACCGGTCCAGAACGTCGCCTTCGACGTGTCGCCGCCGCCCGGGAACAGGTCGTTCACCGAAAGCTCGAGCGTCTTGCGGCGCGCCTCGCGCAGTGATTTGTCGAAGCCCACGACCTCAGCCATGCCGCCGACGCGAATCCGGTCATCGAAGCGCGTGATCGCGATCTTGTAGGTCTCGTCGAGCACGGTCGACACCGGCGCGGCAGCCGCGTCGACGATCGGCGCGGTGATCGAATAGCCCTTCAGCGGATAGACCGGAATCTTCACGATACCGTCGAGGAAGCGCGTCGAGTACGAGCCGAGCGCCACCACGAACGAGTCCGCGCGCACCAGTTCGCCGCCGCACTGCACGCCGGCGATGCGGCCGCCCGCCATCGCGAGCGCGTCGATCGGCGTGTTGTAGCGGAACTTGACGCCCAGTTGCTCGGCTAGTGCCGCGAGTCGCGTCGTGAACATCTGGCAGTCGCCGGTTTCGTCGCCGGGCAGGCGCAGGCCACCGGTGAGCTTGTGCGACACCGCGGCGAGCGCCGGTTCGGCCTTGCCGAGTTGGTCGGCGCTCAGCAGTTCGTACGGCACGTTGGCTTCCTGCAGCACGGCGATGTCTTTCGCGGCGCCGTCGAACTGCTGCTGCGTGCGAAATACCTGCAGCGTGCCACCGGTGCGGCCTTCGTACTGGATGCCAGTGTCGGCGCGCAGCGCCTGCAGGCAGTCGCGGCTGTATTCGGCGAGCCGCACCATGCGGCCCTTGTTCACCGCATAGCGCGGCGCCGTGCAGTTCTGCAGCATCTGCCACATCCATTGCAGCTGGAACGCGGTGCCGTCGAGGCGGATCGCGAGCGGCGCGTGCTTCTGGAACATCCACTTGACGGCCTTCAGCGGCACGCCCGGCGCGGACCACGGCGACGCGTAGCCCGGCGAGATCTGGCCCGCGTTGGCAAAGCTGGTTTCGAGCGCCGGGCCGGCCTCGCGATCGATGACGGTCACTTCGTGACCGGCGCGTGCGAGGTAGTACGCGCTCGTTACACCGACGACGCCACTGCCCAAAACGACGACTCGCATAGCTGCTCCAGATATCCAAAAATTGAGTGAGGGCAAGGCGCGTTTCGCTGGATTCGATCTGCTTCGATTCAACGAGCTGCAACGTGAGGTGAAATGCCGTCTGCCCAGTGTTAACCGCTATACTATTAACAGTGAAGCAGGTTTTGTTATCGTATTTTCATCATTTTCAGCAAAAACACTATGCGTACCCAGCGCCATCCCGTGCGGGCTCTCGATAAGCTCGATCACAAGATCCTGCGGCTCCTGCAGCAGGACGGCCGTATGGCGATGAAGGACCTGGCGGAACGGGTCGGTCTGTCGGTGACACCTTGCATCGAGCGCGTCAAGCGGATGGAGCGCGACGGCGTGATCACCGGCTACTACGCGCGCGTGAATCCGGCAGAACTGGGCGCGGCGCTGCTGGTGTTCGTCGAGATCACGCTCGATCACAAGAGCGGCAACATGTTCGACCAGTTCCGCCGCGAGGTGCAGAAGATCCCCGAGGTGCTCGAGTGCCACCTCGTGTCGGGCGATTTCGACTATCTGATCAAGGCGCGCATCGGCGAAATGGCCGACTACCGCAAGTTGCTCGGCGACATCCTGCTGCAGTTGCCGGGGGCGGTGCAGTCGAAGAGCTATGTGGTGATGGAGGAAATCAAGGAGACGCTGATCATCGCGGTTACCGACTAAGTGCCTGATCGCTGACGGGGCTGGTCGCGCATCTCGCGGCACACGAAGTGCTCGACAAACGGCGTAGATACTGTATATTTATACAGGTGTTTGCGCCGTTTTCTTTTGGCGCTTCGTTTGCGCTTGCTTTGCGTGGCCCGCCGTGGATGACCCCAACACCCCTGACATTCCCGAATTTCCGATCGCGCCGCCGGCGCCTCGCAAGGGGCGCGGTGCGGTCACGAACCTCCAGGGCCGCTACGAAGTCGACCAGCGCGAGGCCGTCGACGACGGCTGGCAGGCGGCCGACGAAGACGGCGAGCCGAAGCTCCTGCGCACGCAGGTGTTCGAGGAGCGCGCGAAAACCATCCTCACACGCAACGCGTCGCCGGACATTCCGTTCAATGTGTCGCTGAATCCGTATCGCGGTTGCGAGCACGGCTGTATCTATTGCTTCGCGCGGCCCACGCACAGCTACCTGGGCTTGTCGCCGGGGCTCGATTTCGAGAGCCGCATTTACGCGAAGATCAACGCGCCCGAACTGCTCGAGCGGGAACTGTCGAAGAAATCCTATGTGCCCGAGCCGATCGCGCTCGGCGTCGCGACCGACGCATGGCAGCCGGCCGAACGCGACTTGCGACTTACGCGTCGGGTGATCGAGGTACTCAGCGAGCGCAATCACCCGTTCGCGGCGATCACCAAATCGTCGCTGATCGAGCGCGATATCGACCTGCTCGCGCCGATGGCGGAGCGCGGGCAATTCATGGCCGCGATCACGATCACCACGCTGGACGCCGACATCGCGCGCACGCTCGAACCGCGCGCGGCCACGCCGTCGCGCCGCCTGCGCACGATCCGTACGCTCAGCGAGGCGGGCATTCCGGTCGGCGTCAGCATCGCGCCAGTGATCCCGTTCGTCACCGAACCGGACATGGAGCGCGTGCTCGAAGCGTGCGCGGAAGCGGGCGCCAGCAACGCGAGCTATATCGTGCTGCGCTTGCCGTGGGAGGTCGCGCCACTGTTCAAGGATTGGCTGAGCGCACACTTCCCGGATCGGGCCGAGCGCGTGATGAACCGTGTGCACGACATGCGGGGCGGCAAGGATTACGACTCGTCGTTCTCGACCCGCATGAAGGGAGAGGGGTTATGGGCGGATCTGCTCAAGCAGCGCTTTCACAAGGCCGCGCGCCGGTTGGGGCTGAGCGGGCGTGACCGCGGCATTCTCGACATGTCGCACTTTCGCCGGATCGAGTCGCCGCGAGCCGAGCAGGCGAGCGCACCGGCGCCTGACAATCCACAATTGAGGCTTTTCTAGCGAGCAGGAATGCCTGCTGGGCCCACGGGTGTTACTGCGAAATCGCTTTGGCCGCTTCGACCTGGCTTTCGAAGTAGGTCTGGAACGCGAGCGCGAGACCGGTCATCAACAGAAACGCACCAATGAGCAGCGAAAAGATCACGACGAAAATGACCGTCCAGCCTGAGCGGCTTTTGCGTTGCGTGTGGGCGTTGAATTGCGCATCCCATTTCTGATCCGGACGCAGCCCGTAGACGAGCGCGGCCAGAAACGCAGCGAACAGTGAAACCGCACCGATCGACGCGAGCACCCAGCCGAGGATCGACGCGCGCTCGGTCGCGATCAGCAGCATCACGCCGGGAATGCCGATCAGCGTGCCGAGCAGATGCGTCCAGCCGAAGATGTCCCGGATGCCATATAGATAGAAGCGGTGGGCGCCGAGGCTGCCGAACAGGAACGCCAGCGCGGCGGTGAGCGTCTTGGATCTGAAGCGCGGGGAGGTCGAGGCAAAGGTGGACATGAACGCGTGGGCAGAGTGACAGGCGGTCGAAAGGAGCGGTGTGCCGCAGGGCGCGGACCGACGCGCATTCTACGCCTGCGGCGGGCGGGTGGTTACGTTGAGGGCGAGCGCCCGCGCTGAAAGCGGGGCGGCGGCATGCGCCGGAACTGGCAGAAGACCAGTGCAGCCGCTCAGCCGGACATACATGCATCCGCGCTCTACGGCGCCGAATACGTGACGCGATAGATCGCGCCGGCGGTATCGTCGCTGATCAGTAGCGAACCGTCCGGCAGCGGCAGCACGTCGGCGGGACGGCCCCACACCGATTCGCCGGGTTGCAGCCAGCCTTCGGCAAAGACTTGCTGGCGTGCGTGGCTGCCGTCAGGGTCGGTGATCACGCGCACCACGCGGTAGCCTACCTTCTTGCTGCGGTTCCACGAGCCGTGCTCGGCGATGAAGATATTGTTGCGGTAGTCGGGCGGAAACATTGGGCCGTCGTAGAAGCGCATGCCAAGCGCCGCCACGTGCGCGCCAAGCTTGACCACGGGCGGCGTGAAGTCGCTGCACGGATGATCCTTGCCGAACTCGGGGTCGGGCGTGTCGCCGCCGTGACAGTACGGAAAGCCGAAGTTCATGCCGACTCGTGACGCACGGCTGAGCTTGTCGCTCGGAATGTCGTCGCCGAGCAGGTCGCGACCGTTGTCGGTGAACCACAGTTCGTGGGTGACCGGATGCCACGCGAAGCCAACCGAATTGCGGACGCCGCGCGCGACGACCTCGTAGTGGCTACCGTCCGGGTCCATGCGGCCAATCAGCGCAAAGCGGTCCGGATCTCTCTGGCAAATGTTGCACGGCGCGCCTTGCGGCACGTACAGCTTGCCATCCGGGCCGAACGCGATGAATTTCCAGCCATGATGCGTGTCCGTCGGCAGCTTGTCGGTGACGACGACCGGTTTCGGCGGATCGTTCAGGTGCGAGTCGATCGCATCGAAGCGCACGATTTTCGACACGGCCGACACGTACAGCGCGCCATCGCTCCACGCGACACCGGCGGGCATCTGCAGCCCGGACGCGATCACGTGGCGGCCCGTCACGCGGCCGTTCCGCAGTTCCAGCGCATAGACGTGCCCATCGTTGCTGCCCACGTACAGAATGCTCTTGGGCGATAACGTCATCGCGCGTGCGCTCGGCACGTCGTCCGACAACACCTCGATGTGAAAGCCCGGCGGCAGTTTAATTTTCTCGATGGGTAGCGCGGCGTTTGCCGTCAACGCCTGCGCGGTGAGCAACGTGGCCGCCGCCGCGCGTAGAATCCGGCTGCGCGGGGTGCGCGAAAGTCCAGCAAAGCGCACGAAAAAGGCAAAAAAGGCGAATGGAAACAGGAGGTTCGGTTGGCGTTGCACGCGCGCTCCTTCAGGTAATTCGGGCGTTTGAGCGGGTTCTCGCACCTCTTGTAGAAGGCCGGTGCGGCCCTGTTCCACAGTTTATCCCGGTAAGTGTTTGTTATGGCGTCGGTTTCCCGCTATAATCGCGTGTTTCAGTCGTTCCGAACCCCGGTTTTCAAGGATTCTAGTATGGTCATCATCCGCTTGGCTCGTGGCGGCTCCAAGAAGCGCCCGTTCTACAATATCGTCGCCACCGACTCGCGTAGCCGTCGTGACGGCCGCTTCATCGAGCGCGTCGGTTTCTACAACCCGGTCGCTACGAAGGGCGAGTCCCTGCGTATCGCTCAGGATCGCCTGACGTACTGGCAAGGTGTTGGCGCGCAGCTGTCGCCGACCGTCGAGCGTCTCGTGAAGGAAGCCCAAAAGGCACAGCCGGCTGCTTGATATGGCAGCCCGCGGGCGTATCGTCGTCGGTTCGGCCGGCGGCTCGCGCAACTCGCGTGAGCAGTCCGATGCGCAATTTGTGTTACTGAAGCAGACGCCAAAGCCGGCTGCGAAGTTGTTGTCGAGGTTATTCGATGTCTGAGCGTGATTCCGGCAGTTCTGGTAGCGCCAAGGCAGCTTCGCGCGCAAAGGCGTCTGGTCAGGCGTCGTTCGGCGCATTCGTCCGCAAGCCGGTCGAACGAACCGACGGCAAGTTGAAAGAGGCGCAGGCCAAGGTAGCGAACGCGGGTTCGGAAGCTGCAGAAATGCGCATCGAAACGGCGGCGAGCTGGCCGGCCGATGCGGTCGAAGTCGGCGCAATCGTCGACGCCTATGGTCTCAAAGGCTGGGTCAAGGTGGCCGCGCATGCGGATGCCGGGCAGGGCGGCGACGCCTTGCTGAGCGCGAAGCGCTGGTGGCTGCTGAAAGGCCAGGAGCGCAAATCGGCGCCGACCTTGCAGGCCAAAACGCATAGCGACAGCGTGGTCGCCCGTCTGGGTGGCATCGCTGACCGCGATGTGGCGCTGGCTTTGCGCGGCTCTCGCGTGTACATCAGCCGTAGCGAATTTCCGGCGCTCGAAGCCGACGAATTCTACTGGGTCGATCTGATCGGCCTGGACGTGGTGAATCTCGCTGGGCTCAGCCTCGGCAAGGTCGCCAGCATGATCGACAACGGCGCGCAGTCGGTGCTGCGCATCGAATACCCGGCTACCGATAGAAGCGGCAAGCCGATCGTAGGCGAGCGTTTGATCCCGTTCGTCGGCGTCTTTGTCAAAACGGTGGACCAGACGGCCAAGCAGATCGTCGTCGACTGGGAAGCTGACTATTGAAATCTATCGTTGAGTGGGGAGAGCGATGCAGTTCGATGTCGTGACGCTCTTTCCAGAAATGTTCCGCGCGCTGACTGACTGGGGTATCACCAGCCGGGCCGCGAAGCAGCAGCGTTATGGGTTGCGTACGTGGAATCCGCGCGATTTCACGACCGACAACTACCGCACCATCGACGATCGCCCATACGGCGGAGGCCCCGGCATGGTCATGCTGGCTCGGCCGCTCGAAGATGCGATCAGTGCCGCGAAAACGGCGCAGTCGGAGCAGGGCATCGGCGCGTCGCGCGTCGTGATGATGTCGCCGCAAGGCGCCACGCTGAATCACGAGCGCGTGATGAAGTTCGCGACCGAACCCGGTCTGATCCTGTTGTGCGGGCGTTACGAAGCGATCGACCAGCGTCTGCTCGACCGTGTCGTCGACGAGGAAGTCAGCCTTGGCGACTTCGTGCTGTCGGGCGGCGAACTGCCCGCGATGGCATTGATGGATGCGGTCGTGCGTCAGTTGCCCGGAGTGCTGAACGACTCGCAGTCGGCGGTGCAGGATAGTTTCGTCGACGTGCTGCTCGATTGTCCGCACTACACACGTCCCGAGGAATACGAGGGCGTGCGGGTGCCCGATGTGCTGCTCGGCGGCCATCATGCGGAAATCGAAGCGTGGCGGCGGCGCGAAGCACTGCGCAACACGTTGAACAAACGGCCCGATCTGATCGTGAAGGCCAGAAAGAAAAGAATGCTGAGCCGTGCCGACGAGGCGTGGCTCGCAAGTCTCGCGAAGGAAGAGCCGAAGGCCTGAGGCTCCGGTCTTTCGAGCGGACAAAAGGCGGTGCCGCACATGCGTGTGCGGTGCCAGATGTGAACCCATCCTCTATCGGGGCCGTAGCCCAACGCAGTAAGCGTGGGCAGGTACGAACGCCGACAAGATGGATCTAGGAGTCAGTGATGAATCTGATTGCAAAACTCGAGCAGGAAGAAATCGCGCGCGTTCTCGGCGAAAAGACCATTCCGGATTTTGGTCCGGGCGATACGGTCATCGTCAGCGTGAACGTGGTTGAAGGCACGCGTAAGCGTGTGCAGGCTTACGAAGGCGTCGTGATCGCCAAGCGTAACCGTGGTCTGAATTCGTCGTTCATCGTCCGCAAGATTTCGTCGGGCGAAGGCGTCGAGCGTACGTTCCAGACGTATTCGCCGCTGCTGGCAAGCATCGTCGTCAAGCGTCGCGGCGATGTGCGTCGTGCGAAGCTGTACTATCTGCGCGAGCGTTCGGGCAAGTCGGCTCGAATCAAGGAAAAGCTGGTCTCGAAGGACCGCGCTCCTTCCGAAGCGTAAATGCTGTAAGAAAAAGCACCCCTCGCGGGTGCTTTTTTGTTGGCCAGGTCAAAATAGCGGCATGTCCCCGCTCATCAGAGAGACCCGTTGATCCGCCCCGTCTTTGAGCCCGAAACTCTGCCTGTCATCGCGACGGGCGCCGATCTGCCAGCGGTCACGGGCGAGCGTCTGACGCCCGATGCACTACGGGCGCGCTTCGATCGGCAACTTGCCTGGACCCCCGAAAAAATTGCCGATGCGCCGTGGCGCAACACCGACCTCGACCCACGCGTGGCCGCGGTGCTGGTGCCGCTCGTCGTGCGTGCGCGAGGCCTTACCGTGTTGCTCACGCAGCGCGCGGACCATCTGAGCGATCACGCCGGCCAAGTGAGTTTTCCCGGCGGCCGCCAGGAACCGTTCGACGCCAATGCGACCGCCACGGCGCTGCGCGAAGCGAGTGAAGAGGTGGGTCTCGACTCGTCGCGCGTCGAAGTCCTCGGCGCGTTGCCCGACTATCTGACTGGCACCGGCTTTCGCGTGTCGCCGATCATCGCTCTCGTGCACCCGCCGTTCTCGCTTGAGATCGATCCGCTCGAAGTCGCCGAGGTTTTCGAAGTGCCGCTCGCGTTCCTGATGGACCCGTCCAACCACGAAGAGCGGCTGTTCCGCTACGAGGGCGGCGAGCGCCGCTTCTTCGCGATGCCGTATCCGCGCGGCGAATTGACGGTGGCTCCGGAAGCCGCCGAGCAGCACGGCGGGCAACACCCGCAGACGGCCACGCCAGCGGCCGTGCAAAGCGGCCATCATTTCATCTGGGGCGCGACGGCCGCGATGCTGCGCAACCTGTATCGGTTCCTCGCCGCGTGAGAGATATGACTCGCATCGACGCGCCGACGATGCGAGTTGCGAGAACGACGCACTTGTTGGCGCTTTGTCAGCGTCCGCGTTCAGACTCATCCGACCCTGTGCTATCGTTATAGAACAATCGTAAAAACTTAAAAAGCACGGCGCATCGCATGACTTTTTTCTCCGTATTGCTGGCTCTGATCATTGAACAGGTACGCGCGCTATCGCCGAACAATCCGGTATCTGCGTTGCTTCAATACCATGCGGAGTCGGCGGCGCACGGATTCGATGCTGGCAAGCAACGTCACGGTCTGCTCGCGTGGCTCGTCGTGGTGCTGCCCTGGACGCTCGCAGTCGCGCTCGTCTATTACGTGCTGTATCACATTCACTTCATGCTCGCGTTCCTGTGGAACGTCGTGGTGCTGTACTTCACGCTCGGCTTCCGGCAGTTCAGCCATTACTTCACCGACATCCATCTCGCGTTGAACAACGACGACGTGCCACGCGCGCGCGAAATCCTCAACGAATGGACCGGGCTCGAGACAGTCGACATGCCGGTCAGCGAGATCGTGCGTCACACGTTGATTCACGCGGTGGTCGCGTCGCATCGCCACGTGTTCGGCGTGTTCTTCTGGTTCCTGATTCCGGTCGGCCCTGCCGGCGCGGTGCTGTACCGTTGCGCGGAATATCTGGCGCGCGCATGGGCGCGGCCGGCTGACGAGCGCACCGTCGCGTTTTCGAGCTTCGCGCAACGCGCGTTCTTCGTGATCGACTGGGTGCCGGCGCGGCTGACGTCGCTGGGCTTTGCGATCGTCGGCAATTTCGAGGATGCGATTTACGCGTGGCGCAATCATGCGCGGCAATGGCCCGATACGAACGACGGCGTGTTGCTCGCCGCGGGCAGCGGGGCGCTCGGCGCGCGCCTGGCCGGGCCGCTCGCGGAGCCGTCGAGCCTAGACGCGCTCGCCACCGGCGACGGCGGTCCGATGCAGGTCGGCGACGACTGCACGCCGCGCACGCTGCAATCGGCAGTGGGGCTCGTGTGGCGCGCGGTCGTGTTGTGGATGATCCTGCTGTTGATGTTGACCATCGCGGTGTGGCTCGCCTGAAGCGGCCACGCACGCGCGCAGCACAAGAGAAAGCCGGGCGTTGCCCGGCTTTTTCAATTCCGACGACGCTTCACCCCTTCAAAGGATCGCGCACAGTCCCGCATTGCCAGCACACGGTGAACTGCGCCTCGAGCATTTCGCCGCACTGCTGACATTGCCATTGCGGCGCGCCCGGTGCCGGTCCTCGCGACGCCGCTTCGATCAGCCGCCGCGCGACCGCCTCATCGCGTTCATCGACGAGCCACAGCTCCGGCGCGCATTGATCGGCCGGAATCTCGCCGAGCGCGCCGTTCAGATAGCGGTTATGCAGCTCGCACGCGATGCCCGCGGTCTCCAGCACGTTGACCCAATGCTGTCCGATGATCAGGTTCGGCGCGCGCATCAGTTTCATGTCAGCGGACGATCTGGCTCGCCTCGTGCACGAGTTGCGCATAAAGCGCATGCCGTTCGCGGCGGATGCGGCCGTCGGCGACCGCTTCGAGGATCGCGCAGCCAGGCTCGTGCAGATGATGGCAGTTATAGAAACGGCAGTTCGGCAGCAGCGGCCGGAACTCGGGGAACGCGCGTTCGAGCCGGCCTTCGGTCAGATGGTGCAGGCCGAATTCCTGGAAGCCCGGCGAGTCGATCAGCGCGCCGGACGCGCCGTTGACGTGATTCAAATCGGCCGTACCCTCCGACTGAGGCAGCGGATAAAGACGCGTGAACGTCGTCGTATGGCGCCCGCTGTTCAACGCGGTCGAGATCTCGCGCGTCGCCACTTCGGCATCGGGAATCAGCAGGTTCACGAGCGTCGATTTGCCCATGCCGGACTGACCGAGCAGCAGCGTCGCATGACCGTGCAGATGTTCGGTCAGCGTCGCGCGTGCCGCCTCGGGCTGCATGCGGATCGACACTTCGAGCACCGGATAGCCGAGCGCGCGATACGGCTCGAGCCGCTTGCGCGCGCCATCCAAAGCAGCGGTGACGTCGATCTTGTTCAGCACGATCAGCGGCTTCAGTTCGTTCGCCTCGGCGGCGACGAGCGCGCGGCCGAGCAGATCCTCGCTGAAATGCGGCTCGGTCGCGAGAACGATCAGCAGTTGGTCGAGGTTCGCGGCGAACAGCTTCGACTTGTACTGGTCCGAGCGATACAGCAGATTGCGCCGCTCGCCGATTTCGACGATCACGCCTTGATCCGCCGAAGTCGGCTCGTAGATCACGCGATCGCCGACCGCGACCTCGCTGCGCTTGCCGCGTGGGAAACACTGTAGCAGCGCGCCGCCGTCTTCAGGGGCGACCAGATAGTGGCGGCCGTGCGCGGCCACCACGAGGCCGCCCGTGCGCGCGCCGTGCATGCCGGACCCGGCGCCGCGCGCCGCTTTCTTGGGAGCGCGGCCGCTCATGCGTGCTGCAACAGTCGGTCGATCCGCTGCGAGGCCGGCGGATGCGAGTAGTAGAACGCGGTGTAGAGCGGATCGGGCGTCAATGTCGACGCGTTGTCCTCGTACAGCTTGACGAGCGCGTTGATCAGATCGTGCGCGTCGGTCTGCGACGCGGCGAACGCGTCGGCTTCGAACTCGTGCTTGCGCGAGCTGAGGCTGCCGAGCGGCGTGACGAAGAACATGAACACCGGCACCGCAAGGAAGAACAGCACGAGCGCGAGTCCGCTGTTGCCGCCAATGAGCGACGGCCGCACGCCGAGCCCTTCGTAGAACCATACGCATTGCGTCAGCCAGCCGAGCAGCGCGAGCATCGCGAGGCTGATCGCGAACGTGACGAGCATGCGCTTCATCACGTGACGGCGCTTGAAGTGGCCGAGCTCGTGCGCGAGCACCGCTTCGATCTCGCGGCCCGACAGCCGCGCAAGCAGTGTGTCGAAAAACACGATGCGCTTGCTCGCGCCGAAGCCGGTGAAGTACGCGTTGCCGTGCGCCGAGCGGCGGCTGCCGTCCATCACGAACAGACCCTTCGCGGCGAAGCCGCAGCGCTTCATCAGCGCCTCGATGCGGGTCACGAGCGCTTCATCCTTCAGCGGCTCGAACTTGTTGAAGAGCGGCGCGATGAAGGTCGGGAAAATCAGCAGGCCGAACATCTGGAACGCGACCCACACGACCCATGCCCACAGCCACCACAGGTTGCCCGCGCGGTTCATCAGCCACAGCACGACGAACAACAGCGGCAGGCCGAACGCGATACCGAGCAGCGCGCCCTTCAGACGGTCGAAGAAGAACAGGCTTTTGCTCATGCGATTGAAGCCGAAGCGTTGCTCGACGACGAACTGCCGGTAGTAGTCGAACGGCAGGTCGATCGCGCTCGTGATCGCGATCACAGCGGCAACCAGCGCAATCTGACCGGCATAGCCGCGGCCGAGCCAGTCGGAGATCGCGAGATCGAGCATCTGCACGCCGCCGAGCAGCGTGAGCCAGATCAGCACGGCCGCGCCGACGACGATCTCGACCATCGCGAGCCGCGTGCGCTCGACGGTGTAGTCGGCTGCGCGCTGATGCGCGGTGAGCGCGATGGTGTTCACGAACTGGCTGGGCACCTGTTCACGATGCGCGACGACGAAGCGGATCTGCCGCGACGCGAGCCAGATTTTGGTGCCGACCATCGCGACGACGGCGACGATGAAGAGGGCGGTGAAGTAAAGGGTAGGCATCCGAGGATTCCGTGGTATCTATGCGAGAATTATATGTTTCTTCCCGCCTCAGGGCGGAGATACGGTTTAACGCGGCGGTTTAACGCATTAGCTTCGGGCAACAGTTCAAGGCGGCGCTTCAGCGCGGCCGGCCCGGCTCGAACCGCGCGAATCCATTTCAAACGAACATATGCCGCGCCGCACGGGCTTGCAGCGAAGCCCGCGGCGCGGCCCTCAGGGTTGCCTTCATGACTGACATCCTCGCATCCACCGAACAGCCGCCGCTCGTGCGCAGCGACATGAATCTGGTCTGGCTGGACATGGAAATGACCGGGCTCGAGCCCGACACCGACCGCATCATCGAGATCGCGGTGGTGGTGACGAATTCGACGCTCGACAGGATGGTCGAAGGTCCGGTGCTCGCGATTCATCAAAGCGATGAAACGCTCGCGAAGATGGACGAGTGGAACCAGAACACGCATGGCCGCTCGGGGCTGATCGATCGGGTGAAGGTCTCGACGGTCAGCGAGGCCGACGCAACCGCGCAGATCCGCGAATTCCTCGGCCAGTACGTGCCGCCCGGCAAGTCGCCGATGTGCGGCAACTCGATCTGCCAGGACCGCCGCTTCATGGCGCGGTGGATGCCGGATCTGGAGAGCTTCTTCCACTACCGCAACCTCGACGTGAGCACGCTGAAGGAGCTGTGCCGGCGCTGGCAGCCGGTCATCTACAAGGGCTTCCAGAAGCGCGCGATGCACACCGCGCTGGCCGATATTCACGAGTCGATCGACGAACTGAAGTACTACCGCGAGCATTTCCTCGTGCCGTCGGTGCCAGACGCCGCCGCGAGCGCCAAATAAAGCGCGGGCCTGCCTGCAGGCCCTAATCCGCCAACCTCAGTCCTGCCGCGGCGCGCGCTGCGCGCTCTTTGGCCGGAACGCCTTCACCACGTCCGCGTTGGTTTCCACGTAAGGCCCGCCGATCAGGTCGATGCAGTAGGGCACCGCAGCGAAAATTCCCGGCACCTTCACCGCGCCGTCATCGCGCAGGCCTTCCAGCGTTTCCCGGATCGATTTCGGCTGGCCGGGCAGGTTGACGATCAGCGCGGCGTGCTGATCGGTTTCCCGGATCACCGCGACCTGGCGCGACAGGATCGCGGTCGGCACGAAATTCAGGCTGATCTGCCGCATCTGCTCGCCGAAGCCGGGCATCTCCTTCGTCGCCACCGCGAGGGTCGCCTCGGGCGTCACGTCGCGGCGCGACGGGCCGGTGCCGCCGGTCGTCAGCACGAGATCGCAGCCCACTTCGTCGACCAGTTCCATCAGCGTCGCCGAGATGGTCGGCGCATCGTCGGCGATCAGCCGCGTGACGACTTGCCACGGCGAGCTCAAGGCCGCGCCGAGCCACTCCTGCAGCGCCGGAATGCCCTTGTCCTCGTACACGCCCGTCGACGCGCGGTCGCTGATCGACACGAGGCCGATCACGATTTCGTCGGGGTGGTTACGTTGCTTGCGTTGATCAGGCGTCGCGGTCGTCATCGTCGTGTTCCGGGGCGAGGTCAGCGTCTTCGGCTTCGTCGCCGGCGCCGGCCGCGTTCTTGATCCACTGGAACAGCTCGCGGAAGTAGCGCGGCGGCTTGCTCTGCTGCGCTTCCTTGCGCGCGTTGCGGATCAGCGTGCGGCCCTGCTGCGGGTCGGCGGCCGGGTGCTGGCGGATGAACTCGGTCAGTGCGGCGTCGTCGGCAAGCAGCTTTTCGCGGGTGCGTTCGATCCAGTGGAGCTTCGCCGTTTCCGTCTTGTTGACGCCGTTGTAGGTGTCGAGCGCGGTGCGCAGCGCGGCGGTTTCGGTGTCGAGCAGCGAGCGCATCACGCGGCCGACGTACTGGATCTGGCGGCGCTTGCCTTCATGATCAGTGATGCGGCGCGCTTCGCGCACGGCTTCGTCGAGCTTTTCGGGCATCGGCATGCGCTTGAGCGCGTCTTTCGGCAGCGCGACGAGCGCCGCGCCCAGATCCTGCAACGCCTGCATTTCGCGTTTGACCTGGGACTTGCTCGGACGATCGTAGCCGTTTTCGTCGACTTCCGTGACGACCGATTCGATCGGTTGAATGCGGGTTTTGCGTGTCATGCCGGTATTGTAACTTGCCGAGCCGGCCCGACCCGCGGCGGCGCGTACCTTGCTATGATCGCGGGATGCATTTATCCCGCACCCGCGCATCTCGCGCCGAACACGGTGCGCATACCCAGGGCCGCGCGGCCCCAACAGGACGGCAACCACAATGGCAGCAGACATGGACGTCAAGCAGCGCTTTTTTCCGCATACCCAGGATGAACTGAAGGAAATCGCCTCGGACATCCTCCGTCACGCGAAGGCGCTCGGCGGCACCGACGCCGCAACCGAAATCTCCGAGGGCGACGGCCTCTCCGTCTCCGTGCGGCGCGGCGAAGTCGAGACGATCGAGCACAACCGCGACAAGATGGTCGGTGTGACGGTGTTCATCGGCAACAAGCGCGGCAACGCGAGCACCTCGGACTTCTCGCCGCAAGCGTTGAAGGACACGGTCGCGGCCGCCTACAACATCGCGCGCTTCACCGCCGAAGACGATTGCGCGGGCCTCGCCGAAGCCGAGCTGCTCGAAACCGCGCCGCGCGACCTCGATCTGTATCACCCGTGGAATCTGTCGGCCGACGAAGCGGTCGAAATCGCGCGCCGCGCCGAAGACGCCGCGTTCGCGACCGATCCGCAGATCAAGAACTCCGAAGGCGCGAGCGTGTCGGCGCAGCATTCGCAGTTCGTGCTGGCGACCTCGCGCGGCTTCCTCGCCGGCTACCCGTACTCGCGCCACTACATCGCGTGCGCGCCGATCGCCGGCAGCGGCCGCAACATGCAGCGCGACGACTGGTACACGTCGACGCGCAGCGCCGACGAGCTCGCCGATCCCGAAGCGGTCGGCCGTTACGCGGCGCAGCGCGCGCTCGCTCGCATCGGCGCGCGCGGCCTCGAAACGCGCAAGGTGCCGGTGCTGTTCGAAGCGCCGCTCGCGGCGGGCCTGCTCGGCGCGTTCGTGCAGGCGACGAGCGGCGGCGCGCTGTATCGCAAGACTTCGTTTCTGGTCGACAGCCTCGGCAAGCCGGTGTTCGCGCCGCACGTGCAGGTGGTCGAAGATCCGCACGTCGCGCGCGCGATGGGCAGCGCGCCGTTCGACGAGGAAGGCGTGCGCACGCGTCAGCGCTCGGTCGTGAAGGACGGCGTCGTCGAGGGCTACTTCCTGTCCACCTACTCGGCGCGCAAGCTCGGCATGAAGACCACCGGCAACGCGGGCGGCTCGCACAACCTGTCGCTGCTCAGTTCGAACACGCGTGCCGAGGACGACTTCGAAGCCATGCTGAAGAAGCTCGGCACGGGTCTCTTGCTGACCGAGCTGATGGGGCAGGGCGTCAACTACGTGACGGGCGACTACTCGCGCGGTGCGTCGGGCTTCTGGGTCGAGAACGGCAAGATCCAGTATCCGGTCGAGGAGATCACGGTCGCGAGCACGCTGCAAGAGATGTTCCGCCATATCGTCGCAATCGGCGCGGATACGATCACGCGCGGCACCAAGCAGACCGGCTCGGTGCTGATCGAGCGGATGACGATCGCGGGGCAGTAAGCCGCGCGGCGGCGCGTTCCGGCGCTGCCCCGTATCAAACGAAAACGCCACGCAGCTCAACGTTGCGTGGCGTTTTTTTATTGCTTGCGTGGCGCGTGCCGTCAGACGTCCTTGCGTTGATACGTGACGAATGCGTAATCGAAGTCGTTCGGCGCATTCGAGTGATGCGCTTCGCGCGCGATTTCTTCCCACACGCGCGGGTCGATCGCGGGGAAGGTCGCATCGCCGTCGAAGTCGGCGGCGATCTCGGTGACGATCAGCTTGTCCGCGTGGCGCAGCCCTTCGTCGTACAACTCCGCGCCGCCGATAAGAAACGCCTGCGGCGCCTGGTCCTGCGCGGCGAGCGCGAGCGCTTCATCGAGATTGGTCGCGGTATCGCAGCCTTGAAAGCGCCGGGAGGCATCACGCGTGACGACGATGTTGCGGCGTCCCGGCAGCGGCCGGCCGATCGATTCATGTGTCTTGCGGCCCATGATGATGGGCGCGCCCATCGTCGTGCGCTTGAAGAACTTGAGGTCTTCGGGCAGTCGCCAGGGCAACTGGTTGTCGCGGCCGATCACGCCGTTGCTGGCGCGAGCGACGATCAGGGTGAGCGTCGTCATCGAATGGAAAGAGAAGGGTAACCGGGCGATTCTACCCGACGCACCGATGCGCACCGATGCCCGCGCGCTGCTCACCCCTGCGCCGCCCCGTCCGTGGCGAGCCCTTTCTTGTCGTCGGCGCCACCCGGTTCGCGCAAACCGTGCACGCCCATCAGCCGATACAGCGTCACGCGAGAAATGTTCAGATCCACCGCCGCCTCGTTCAAGCGGTGCCGATGGCGCAGCAGCGCGGTCTCGATCGCGCGCTTCTCAGCGGCCTCGCGCGCCTGGGTGAGCGTCATGCTCTGCTGCTCGGTGTAGGCCGCGAGGTCGAGATCGTCGGCTGAGATCAGCTTGTTCTCGGCCATCACGATCGCGCGGCGCACGCGGTTGATCAGCTCGCGCACGTTGCCGGGCCAGTTGTAGTTGTAGAGCGCCTCGATCGCCGACGGCGTGAAGCCGCGAATCTTGCGCGCGTTGTCGGTCTTGAACTTGTGCAGGATGTGGTACGCGAGAATCTCGATGTCCCGCCCACGCGCGCGCAGCGGCGGCTCGTCGACGCGCAGCACGCACAGGCGATGAAACAGGTCCGCGCGGAACTGGCCGTCGCGCATCGCGCCGTCGAGATCCACGTGGGTCGCCGAGATGATGCGCACGTCGACCGGGATCGATTCGCGTCCGCCGAGCCGCTCGATCTTGCCTTCCTGCAGAAAGCGCAGCAGGCTCGCCTGGCTTTCGAGCGGGAGGTCGCCGATCTCGTCGAGAAACAGCGTGCCGCCGTCGGCAGCCTCGACTCGGCCGATCTTGCGCTGATTTGCGCCGGTAAAGGCGCCGCGCTCGTAGCCGAACAGTTCGGATTGAAGAAGGTGATGCGGAATCGCGCCGCAGTTGATCGGCATGAACGGCGCCTTGCGGCGCGGCGAGCGCTCATGGATCGCCAGCGCGGTCAACTCCTTGCCGGTGCCCGATTCGCCCGCGATGAACACGCTCGCGTCGGTGTTCGCGACCTTGCGGATCGTGCGAAAGAGCTGCTGCATCGCCTCGCAGGTGCCGACCATTTCCTCGTCGCCTGCTTCGCTGGCGGGCGGCGGGAGCTCCGGGTCGCACAGCGTGACCATGCCGAACGCGTGGCCGGCCAGATAGTCGATCGTCGCGTGCGCGACGGGCAGCTTCACGAAGTCGAAGCAGTAGTGGCGCACGAGACGTCGCACCAGCGGATCGCTGAGCCGCTCGTTGCTCGCGAGCGCGATCCAGCCGATCTGCTGCTGACGCAGGCTCGCCTCGAGTCCGCCGATGTCGCGCGGCGCGAAGCTCGCCAGATCGACGATGCCCGCGCACGTTATGTCCCGCTTCAAAAGCCGCCCGAGTTCGTGCGCCGAGCGCGCGGCCGCGACCTGCCAGCCGCGGCTTTTCAGATGCGCGATCAGCGTTTCGTCGGGGGTGCGCGCGACGTACAGCAGCTGTCGCGCGACGCCCGGCATCGCGGCGCTCGCGGGCGCGCCGGTTTGGTTGCTAGCCGGTGACCCGACGGCCGGCGCCGCGGCGGCCCCGGCGGCCGGCGCCGCGGCGCGCTGCTTCGGCACCGCGAGCGACAGATGCGATCCCGCTGCCGCGACGGAAGCCACACTGCTCAGATGAGGTGATTCACGCACGTTCGACCTCGTATCGTTGACACGTCAGAAGGTGTACGGAAAGCGCACGCCGACCACGAAGTTCGGCGCGTCGGGTGTGAGTCCGATCGATACCGAGCCGTTGATGGTCAGGTGCTTGTTCACGACGTGGTTCAGGCCAAAATTCATCGCCGCGGCCGTGGTTTCGCTGCCCGGCACCTTCTGGTAGCTGCCGCCCGGCGCCTTGGTCTCCGACTCGGGTTCGAGCGCCATCGTGAACGACACGCTGGCCGAATCCTTGTCGGAGAACGCGAGCGCGACGCCGCCGCCGAACTGCACGATGTCGCCGAGCTTGACCGTCGCCGGTTCGGTTTGTCCCTGCACCGACGAAATGTCCGCGAACGAACGCGCGATGTTGTAGGTGTAGGAAACGCTGCCGAACAGCACGACCGGGTCGTAGGTCTTCAGCACCGACAGACCCGCGGTGATGTTCCAGAAACCGGTGCCGGTCGGCAGTCGGGTCGGCGCGACGAGGTTGGTGTTGTCGGCGTCGATCTGCACGACTTTTTCGCCGAACGGCGAGCTGCCGGTCGGCGCCTTCACGCGCAGACTGCCGACCACGTCCGGCAGCGCATTGGTTTCCCTGACGAACTGGTAGTAGATGCCGAAATTCACGTCGCCGATGTCGTGACTCGACACCGTCGCATCCGACAGCGTGCTGGCCGCGCCGCCCGCGCCGCCGACGATGAAGGTGCTGCGCCGGTACACGTACGGCACGTCGACGTCGACGTTGACGCGGTCGGACACGCCGTAGCGCGTGTCGAGGTCCGCCATCACCTGGTGCGACTTGGTCTGGCCGAGGTTGATGTTGCCGAGGAAGATCGCGTCGAGCGCGAGGAAGCCCGACAACTGCAACTGGCGACGGTCGTAGTAGGTGTCGCTGATGCCGAAGTCCATCGTCAGCTTATGGTCGAACAGCGGCGCATGCTCGCGCTGCACGACCGCCTGCTCGGCTTGCGTGCGCACCGGTTCGTTGGCGCGCTGCGTCTGGCCGACCGCGCCGCTGCCGTCGGTGGCGGCGGGCAGGCCGCCGGCGCTGGCGTTGCCCGCGTTGCTGCCGTCCGGCGTCGGCGGATTGACCGGCACGCCGGTGGCGGTGCCGGTGGTGCCCGCCGGCGCGGGCGCGCCAGGCGCGATCTGCGCGAGCGGCGGCAGCGGCACCGGCAGGCCGTCGGCGCCGGGCTGCTCGGCCACCGCGCCGCTGCCCGCGGGAGCGCCGGCGCCCGGCACGCCACGGCCGCGTTGCGCCATCTCGAGTTCGGTGACCTGGCGTTCGAGCGAATGGATCTGCCGCTGCTGCTCGTCGACGACGCGCATCAGCGTGTTCAGACGGTCCTCCACGGATTGGCCGGCGAGCGCCTGCGCGCTCGCTGGCTGAGAAAGAGCCCAAAGCATGACGGCGGCCGGAATGGCCGCGAGAGCCATGCGCGGTGCCCTGGCCGATGACACTTTTTTCATTATTTGCTCCCCCGGTGGTCCGGCCGCGCGGTCCTGACTGCGCGGCCGTCTCTTTTTTGCTTGTGGTGCAACTGGCGGGTGGCGGCCCGCTCCGTTATCTCCTGTTTTGCAGTGCTTGCAGTACGCCCAACTGACGAAGCATCGAAGCCGACATCTGCTGGGTTTGCAGATGCAGTTGCAGGGCGTTGGCGACTTGCTGGTTATTGCCTGCGATCTGCAGCAACTGGGCGATCTGCCCGTTGCTCGGCGCGATGGTCTGGGTGGCGAGCCCAGCGGGTGTCTGCAGAGCGACGTTCACGCCGTTGCTGCCGAACGAAATGCCGGCTTTCACTGAGCCGGTCGAATTGCTGGCCGTCGCCGACGGCGCGTTGGCGGAGCCGGTCAGCGTCGCGGCGCTGTTGTTGAAGTCGATCAGCGCGGAGTTGGTGCCGCTGTTGCGATCGCCCGCGACCTGGGTAACCTGCGACACGCCGTTGACGCCGATGCTCTGGCCGCCGCGCGCCTGCGCATTTGCGTTGGCGCCCGAATCGCCGGCATGGCCGTGCGCGCTGCCGCTCACGCTCGCGAACGTGCTGACGGAACTCGTGAGCTGGCCGCCACCGTTCTGTACCGCGCTCAGCGAGCCTTGAGCGAGCGCGCTCGCGCCGTTGGGCAACTGCCATTGCGAAATGACGTTCAGCACGAAGCCGGAGATCATCGTCGCGCCGGCGTATTTGCCGGTCTGGGTCGCGAGCACGTCGTCGCCGACCAGCTGCACTCGCAACGGCTCCGTGCCTGGCGCGGACCGTATCGAAAGTTCGGGAGCCGGTGGCGAGGCGGCGCCCTCCGAAGCATGGGCAATGCTGCTTGCGCCACAGGCGATGGAGCAGAGCACGAACCCAAGCGGTGTCAGGTGTGACTTCATGGCGGGATCAGAACATGTCTGCCTTGTTCAAGCCGTACTCGAAAAAGGGCGTCGCGGCGGTGCCGGCCGCCAGCGCGGCGGCGCGCAGCTTCAGCGCGAGCGACTCGTTGTCCTGCAACAGCGGTGAATCCTCCCTGAAGGGTTTGCCGAGGACCGCGAACACGAGGCCGTTCCAGGTCTTCGCGAAGTCGTCTTCGAGCACGACGCGATTGCCGAGCGCCGGATCCGCGATGAACACGCGGCCGTCCTGCGCATGCTTGACGATCACGAAATGCTCGTAGCCGTCGATGTTCATCAGGACCATCACGGGGATCTGAAGATGGTGGAGCGCGTCGACGTTGACGCGAAAGCCGCGGCCGCGCAGTCCCATGGTCTCGACGAAGTGCTTCATGTCGAGCATCGAGAAGCCGTTCTTGACGACGACCTCGGGCGTCGAGAAAACCATCATCCGGCGGATCAGTTCGGTTTCCGGAATATCGATGCCGTAGCCATACTTGAGGAGGGTGGCGAGCGCCGCCGCGCCGCAGCTGTAGTCGAACTGCTGATTGACGATGTGGTTGTAGCGCAGGTCCTTCATCGAACGGACCGTCTTCGTCAATGGCACGCCGGCGAACGTGGACGTGTCGATGCTCGACTGTGCGGCGGCGTGATCCGCGCACAGCACACAGCCTGCCAGCGCTACGGCGAGCGGTAGCGCCGGGAACCCCTTGAACCCGGTCATGCTGGTCTCCTGCCCGATCCGCGCCGGCAGCTTCTATGGCTGCCGGCGCGCCCTTCCGACTGCTTTTGCTTCTTCTGCTTGCCCGCGGTCGTCGCGTCGTCGGCTTACTTGCCGCTGTTCAGCGCCGCGATGGCAAGGCCGTTGTGCTGCAGATTGCCCGCGCCGCCGGCGATGTTCACGCCGATGTTGCCGGAGGCGCCTTTCAACGTATCGGCGCCCAGACTCGCGGTGCCCTGGAATTGCCCGTGAACGACCATCGTGGCGGATTGCGAGTTGTCATCCGTCGCATCCATTGCGGTGGTCAGCGCCTTGCCCGGCGAGGTCGTCGTGACTGCGCCGGCAAGCGCGTTGTCCTGCGCGTTGCCGATGCCGGACGCGACGTTCACGCCGACGTTGCCCGTCACGCCCGACAGCGACCCGTTGCCGACCGACGCGTTCAGATTGAAGTTGTGGATCGCCGCGCTGCCGCCCGAGGACTGCACGTTGAAGTCCTGCGCGTTGCCGAACACGTTGCCGACGTCGACCGACGCGAGCGACACGTCGTTGCTCTGTGCATTGTCGATGCCTTCCGCGATGTTGATGCCGAGGTTGCCCGACACGTTGCTGGCCGCGTTGGTGCCGGTGGTCGCGTTCAGCGTGGCGGCCCGTTCGTTGTTGAAGTGCTGCGTGATCGAGCCGCGCGTCGTCACGTCGGTCGTCGCGAGGCCTTCGTCGATGCCCCATACGGCGCCGTACGCGTTGGTCGACGAAGAGCTGCTGCGCGAGTAGCTCGACGATTGCTCGCCGACCCTCGCAAAGCCGGAGCCTTCGCTCGCCTTGAAGCTCCACGAACGGCTTTGCCCGGACGCTTCGCTCGCTTCGAAGGCGCCCGCGACGCCCGACGAGTTCGAGTAGCTCGACTCGCGATAACCGGCGTGCAGGCCGCCGCGGGCGCTGAACGAGCCGCTGCCGTGCGAGGGCGTGTTGTGGTCCTGATAGCTGTAGCTGCCGCCGATCGAGCCGCCCGCCGCGATATGGCCGCCCGAGTTCTGACTCGTGTGCGAGAAGCTGCCCGCGATGCCAGCTGCCTGCTGGCTCGTTTCATAGCCGCCGCTCGTCACGCTCGCAGTCTGGCTGCCGTACGCATAGCCGCCCGAAGCTTCGAAGCCCTGCGCGCTCGAGCTCGACGAGGTATGGCTTTGCGTCGTGAACGCGAATGCCGTGCCGCCGCCTCTGACCGAGGACCTGTTGTTGTTGATGGTCGTGGTCACGGCGCCGGTGGTGTAGGTCTGCGCCTGCGGATCGAGCGTCGCGTTGACGTTGACCATCTGATTGTTGTTGATTACCGCGTTAGCCGTGCTGGAGACATGCACGCAGCCAAACAGTCCGACCATACCCTCGACGCCGACCATCTCGCCGACGACCGTCGTATTGAACAGGTAGGCCTTCTGCGGCGCGGCAAGCACGCTGCCGGATGCGGCAACGAGAACGGCCGTGGCAATAAGAGTGCGCTTCATGATTCGCTCCGATACTTAAGTGTGGTCAGTTAAAAAAAGTGCCCGCCGGGGGACGGAGCACAAAACTGTTTGCCGTGGCATTACCGGCGCCGGCTGCCTGGTTGATCTGCACGATTCCGCTCGCGTTACGGAAGGCATCGCTGGAAATGCTTGCCTCACGCACGCCGTGAATCATGTTCGACCGCCCCGGACTGCCGTTTTTCGGGGCCGTCGCGGATAGCTCCCCATCCGAGACGGTCTCGACTCCGAGCGCCGCAGTCCCGATCTGGGTGCTGTTGCGCTGCAGATTCCCTGCTCCGGCCGACTGGTTCACCAGCACCGCGCCGGATGTGTTCGAAAACGCATTGGCTTCGATCGACGCTTGCGCGCGCGGCACGTTGGCGACCACCGACGCGCTTTGCACGCTCGCGTTCGCGTTGCCGACGGCGGCGCCATTCGTCACCGTGATCTGGTTGATCTGCGCGTTGTCGAGGCCAGCGGTTTCGTTGACCGAGAGCGCGCCCGTCGCGCCCATGCCCGCGCCGCTGCCGATCGTCGCGGTGGCGCCGACGACCGGCGCCGCCGCCGACTGCGCGTGGGCCTCGCCGGCGCCGAGCGCAGCGACGCCCATGCACAGGCACGCGCAGACGCGCAGGGCAGTGCGCGCCGAAGCGACTTGCAGTGATTCGAGCGATGGCAGCGAGGGGCGCAGGCGCGTGCTCATTTCAGACCTCCGGGTGCGCCGCCGAGCACGTTCGATAGCGGCGCGAGCGCGCCCGTCACGGACGAACTGATCGTGCCGCCGACGCCCGTCGCCGGTCCGCCGATGCCGCCCGCGTTCAGCGGGATCGTATTGCCGGTCGCCTTGCCGGAGAGGATATGCGTGACGGCCTGCATGCCGGTGCCGCCGAGCACGCCGCCGGCGACGACGCCGTTCGAGCCGTGCGCGTTGGTCAGATCGGTGTCGCCGACGAGCGTCGCGATCGTCGGGTCGAACGAGTTGGCCGGGAACGTGGTGGCGCGCACCGCGACGGGGTCCTGGTCGCGCGGCACGGGGACGAACGCGTCGCGTGGCGTGACGCTGCGCTCGACGATGATGTCGCCCGGATTGGCGACCTGCTCGGCATACGCATGGCTCGCGAAGCAGGCGCTGACGAGGACGCTGGCGAGGAGGGCGGTGCCGGCCAAAGCGGTGCGCGGCAAGACGGGAGCGTTGCTGAACGACGCCGCCGGCAGCCCGAGGGCGCGCGGCGTCTGGTGGTTCGTGCTCATGTCCCGGTCCCTTCTCTGTTGTTGCTTGTGTCCCGCCGTCGTGGGGCGCGTCAACTTTCGCGCGCCCACCGGTCCCGCATTCCCTGGTTATTTGCTATCGGTTCGTTGCTTCGTCCTGCTCACTTGCGCTGGTATGTCGCGACGTTGCCCTGGGCGGCGCGTGCTGCATCGACGGGCACGGGCAGCGGCGAGGGCGGGGCGATCTCGTCCCACAACGTCACCTGGTTGCCGCCGCCTTGCATCAACTGTGGCGTCGCGGCGACCATCAACATGCCGACCGCGCCGCCGCGTTGCCGCGACAGCATCTGGTCGTCGAGCGAAATATCGTTCATCGATGCAGCATCGCCAGCCCGGTTCGACGCGTTGGCGGCAAGCTGGCTGCCGTCCTCCGCGGCAACCGGCGAAGCGGTTTGCGGGCTGGCGGAGGCGGGGTCGGTGGCATCGTTGAAATCCGCCGGCGTGACGGAAGGCGTCGGGGCGGCTGGCGTTGTCTGGGTGCCGGCACTCGCCGGCATGGCGCTGAACGCCAGGGCTGCGCAAATCGCGAAGAATGGCGCGCGGCGGCTTATCAAATCGATGCGGAATGCGAGTCGCATGATGTGTCTCCCTGGTGTTCGCCAATTAGCGAAACATGTGCCATCGCTCGCAATCCATTGATGCGTCTGGCGCACACCGGCGGAATGGCAACTAATGCGTTCCAAATGAGGAAAAAACGTTGCAGCCCTGAAACGGGTCAGCAGAAAATACCTATAATTCGATAATCTGTAAGGTACGAACTACCGTCGCGGGAACGCCACGAAAAGCGCTTCCACTAATGTTTTTATTTGTCGGCTGAATATATGGCGATCGGCCGCTAAACCATGATGGGCAAGGGGTCCATCGATTAAATTCGCATAATTGTTTTCGAAGCGGCGCACGTATAGTAAGCTCTCGAAAACAGCTTCAGATTTAAAAAAGGCCCATATCAGGCCGTCTCAAACACACACGCCGCTTTCTTGGGGATCAGCTGTCCGCACGGAATGGAATGGCCGTTCGGGTTTTGCGATTCGCGAATCCCGGACGAGTCAGCGTGTCTGAACCTCAGTTTCAGGTGCATGCGTCGTCCTTAACGTTCGTTGACGAGAGGATCTGAATAATGGAACCCGCAGCGCGGCAACTGATTTACGTTTCGCGTGACCCCAGCGCGGAACTGAATACGCGTTTTATGCAGCGTGGCTGGCATGTGGAAGTCGTGGGATCGGCGCGCGATGCGCGCCGGGCAGTGCGCACCGGCTCGGCAGCTGGCGGCCTGCTCGATTTGTCCAGTGATTTCCAGCCGCACGAAATCGCCGCTTTTGAATCCTGTTTGACCATGCCGAACGTCGGCTGGGTCGCTGCCACTGCGCCTGGCCAACTGCAAGACGCCGCGTTGCGCCGGCTCGTGCGCGACTACTGTTTTGATTACGTGACGGTGCCGTCTTCTGGCGACCGTATCGTCGACTCGGTCGGTCATGCGTACGGCATGATCTCGCTGAGCGACGCGACCCCGCACGACGGCTTGCAAGGCGCCGAGGGCGAGATGGTCGGCTCGTGCGACGCGATGCTCGCGCTGTTCCGCTCGATCCGCAAAGTCGCGATGACCGACGCGCCGGTGTTTATCTCCGGCGAATCGGGCACCGGCAAGGAGCTGACGGCGGTCGCGATTCATGAACGCTCGGCGCGGCGCAACGCGCCGTTCGTGCCAATCAATTGCGGCGCGATTCCGCCGCATCTTCTGCAATCGGAACTGTTCGGCTACGAGCGCGGTGCGTTCACCGGCGCGAACCAGCGCAAGATCGGCCGAGTCGAAGCGGCCAACGGCGGCACGCTGTTTCTCGACGAAATCGGCGATCTGCCGCTCGAAAGCCAGGCGAGCCTGTTGCGCTTCCTGCAGGAGCGCAAGGTCGAGCGGCTCGGCGGACATACCGCGATCGATGTCGACGTGCGCATCATTTCGGCGACGCACGTGGACATGACCGCGGCGATGATCGAAGGACGCTTCCGTTCCGACCTGTATCACCGCCTCTGCGTGCTGCAGATCGACGAGCCGCCGCTGCGCGCGCGCGGCAAGGACATCGAGCTGCTCGCGCGGCACATGCTCGAACGTTTCAAGAAGGATGCGAGCCGCCGTCTACGCGGCTTCGCGCCCGACGCGATCGCCGCGCTGCATAACTACGGCTGGCCCGGCAACGTGCGCGAGCTGATCAACCGGGTGCGGCGCGCGATCGTGATGTCGGAAGGACGCGCGATCACCGCGCGCGACCTCGAACTCGCCGAATACGTCGAGATCGTGCCGGTGTCGCTCGCGCAGGCGCGCGAAGCGGCGGAACGTCAGGCGATCGAGCTTGCGTTGCTGCGGCATCGCGGGCGGCTCGGAGACGCGGCACAGGAGCTCGGCATCTCGCGGGTGACGCTGTACCGGCTGCTGTGCTCGCACGGCATGCGCCATATGGAAGGCGAGCCGATGTCGGCGCCGCACGGCGATTTGCCGGCGTCGGTGCAGCATCTGTAAGCGGCGAGGCTGGCGACGCGGCTTGTGAAGGTCTGGCGCGTCGCCTCGAAGCACTTTTGCGTGCACGGTTTTGCCGCTCGTGTATCGCGTGCCGCGTCGTTTTCCTTCCCGCCTGACATTCCCCTCGATATTTCCCATGCGGCGCGCCATGCCCCGGCGTCGTCCGGTCGCGCTTGTTAGAATCGGGCTTTGCTCAATTCCGTGAGCGCGCCTGATCGGGTTCGCGCCGCGTCGAAGGAAACCGCATGAAACAATACCTGGACCTCGTCCGCACGATTCTCGATACCGGCACGTGGCAGGAAAACCGCACCGGCATTCGCACCATCAGCATGCCCGGTGCGATGCTGCGCTTCGATCTGCAGCAAGGCTTCCCCGCGGTCACGACGAAGAAGCTCGCGTTCAAGTCGGCGATCGGCGAGCTGGTCGGGTTTCTGCGTGCCTCGCGCAGCGCCGCGGATTTCCGCGAGCTCGGCTGCAAGGTGTGGGACGGCAACGCGAATCAGAACGCGCAGTGGCTCGCCAATCCGTATCGCGAGGGCCCCGATGATCTCGGTGACGTGTACGGCGTGCAATGGCGCAAGTGGCCGGCCTATAAGGTGCTCGACGCCAGCGCCAGTGCGCAGCTGGCCGACGCGCAGGCGCGCGGTTTTCGCGTGATCACGCAGTTCGACGAAGATGGCCGCTCGAAAGTACTGCTTTACAAGGCGATCGACCAACTGCGCCAGTGTCTCGACACGATCATGCAGAACCCCGCCGATCGACGGATTCTGTTCCATGCCTGGAATCCGGCCGTGCTCGATCAGATCGCGCTGCCGGCTTGCCATCTGCTGTACCAGTTCCTGCCGAACGTGACGCGCCGCGAAATTTCGCTGTGCCTGTATATCCGCAGCAACGACGTCGGGCTCGGCACGCCGTTCAATCTGACCGAGGGTGCGGCGCTGCTGCACCTGGTCGGACGGCTGACGGGCTATACGCCGCGCTGGTTCAGCTATTTCATCGGCGATGCGCACATCTACGAGAATCAGCTGGATATGCTTCATCAGCAACTCAAGCGCGAGCCATACGAGAGTCCGCGGCTCGCGATTTCCGATCGCGTGCCCGACTACGCGAAGACCGGGGTGTACGAGCCGGAATGGCTCGAGAAAATCGAGCCGGCGGATTTCTCGCTGATCGGCTATCAGCATCACGAGCCGCTGACGGCGCCGATGGCGATCTGATGTCGGTGGAAGCGGGGCGATAGCGTTCGCCCCCCCGATATAGAAAAGCCCCGCCATGGCGTGTATCGCGGGGCTTTTTCGTTGCCGGAACGGCAGGTGTCCTGCTCAGCTCCTGTGATGGTCGTCGCGATTGCCGCCGCCCTGGTGCTGCTCGACGTGCTGCGGTTGCGGCTGGGGTTGCGGACGTGGCTGCTGCACCGGCTGGGGCCGCGGTTCGGGGCGTGGCTGCTGCATCTGCATCTGCATCTGTGGACGCGGCTCTGGCCGGGCTTGCGGCACCGGCATCGGCTGTGGACGCGGCTCGAAATGCGGCTGCTGCGCCTGCTGCAACTGCGGCTGGGGCCGAGGGGCTTGCGGCATCGGCTGCGGATGCGGTTCGAAATGCGGCTGTTGCGCCTGCTGCATTTGTGGTTCGGCACGCGGTTGCTGCGGCGGGACGGCGCGCGGCGCCTGTTGCATCGCAGGCGGATGCCAGTTCGACCCACGCGCCTGTTGCTGCGCGGCCGGGTTTTCCGGCGGATGCGGCACACCGGACTGCGGCGCGAAGCTCGGCTGTTGCGGGTGGCCGGGCTGTTCCACGCGCGGCGCCTGCTGCGCCATCGGCGGATGCGGCTGCGTCCATGCGGGCTGAGACCTGCCGACCGCGCCCCATTCCTGCGGCGGGCCGTGCTGCCCTGGGTGCGCTGCCGCGTCGGCTGGATTACCGCCGACTGCTTGCGGTGGCCGCGGCACACCATTCGACGGACGGCCCAGATTGCCCACGAGCCCGCTCTCGCCGGGCTGCGGCGGACGCCCGTTGCCGACCATCTGCGGCGGCATGCCCGCACGCGCTTGCGGAGGCGCCTCGCCACGCGGCACCACGGCGCCAGCTTCGCCGGGCCGCTGACCGGCCTGTTCGACGCCATGCGGCGCGTTGCCGCTCATTGCGCCAGGCGTACCTGGCGCACCTGCCGCCATCCCCGGCGGACGTCCCGGCACATGCGATTGCACGACCCGCACGTTCGCCATCGGCAGCGCGCCAGGTGCACCGGTCATATGCGCGGGTACCGAGGTGCGCACGACCGGCTGGCCGCCGCCGGGCACCCGGCCGCCGCTTTGCGCGAAGCGCTGCGCGAGTTCGTCGTGGAAAGCGGCGGGCATGACGGGATTGCGGGTCGCGACGACCGGCCGGCCGGCGACGCTCGCCGGTGGCCGATAGTTCGCGCGCCGCAGATCCGACCCGAAGCTTTCGCGCACCGGCGCGATCCCCGGTGCGCCCGGATTGATTCGCGCGTTGCGCCACTGCGCCGGGTCGACCTTCTGCGAGAAGCGTCGGACCGGCTGACCGTGCACGAACGCGGTCGCCGGCACGGCCGTCACACAGCCCGGCACGCGATAGTTCACGTACGTGTTCACGTTGCGGTGATAGTCGTTGAAGATCGTCGCGCGGTTCACGCGGTTGTAATACCCGGCGCTCCAGCGATCGTGATCGCCCCAATGCGGATGCCACGGCTCGCCCGGCCCGAGCGGAAACCACGCGACCCCCGCCGCGATGACGCCGCCGACCGCCAGGTTGACACCCCAGTCGGCGCCGCCGTCGTCATTGCCGACGAACGCGACCAGCGCCGGTGCATAGGCCGGCGCCACGTCCGCTTCGAGCGGACCGGGCACCCAGGCCCACGCGCCGTCGATGTCGGCCCAGCGGCCGTAGTGGTACGGCGCGAAGCCCCAAGGCTGGTCGTCGACCCAGGTCCAGCCCCACGGCGCCTGCCAGACCCAGTGGCCGTCGTGATACGGCGCCCAGCCGGCCGGCATCGCATTCGGCACCCACACTGCGCCGTACTGCGGCGTCTCGCGCCATGTGCCGTTGGCATCGAGATCCTCGTAGCCGGGGATGTCGCGCGACACGTAGCGCGCTGACAGCGAGCGGTCTTCGGTGGCGTCGCGGCTGGCGGCCCATTGGTCGAGCTCGTCGGCGGCAGGCGCGCGGTTGTCGGCGAGTTGCTGCAGGTTGGTGCCGGCAAAGCGGATCTGCTGACCCGCCGCAATCGGCACCTGGCCGCCGTCGCCGTAAGCGATCGCGCTGCCGCTGCGCACGGTGACGGTCGTGCTGCTGCCGTCGGGGGCGACGTCGACGCGGTAGTCGCCGGGACCGTTCACGCCGAGCGCAAGATTCGGCGTGTCGATTTCATACGACGACCCCGGCGCGAGTTCGCGCACGCGTGTCGACAGCGTGCCTTGCGCGACTTTCAGTTGCGCGGTCGAGTCGTCGAGGTTGAGCACGTCGAGGCTCGTGTTCTGGCCGAGGCGCACCGCGGTCGAGCCGATGTGCAGCTCGGAGCGGGCGTTCTGGTCGTTCCACAGCTGGTCGCCGGTCGTCAGCGGCCGGTTGATCTGCGCATACGACCAGTCGGTCGCACCGGCGGGCTCGGTGGTCACGGCCCCGGCCGTGTAGTTCAGACGCGCGATCCGCCCAGGCGGATCACCCCCGGACGCTTCGCCGCCCGACCCGACGGCTACCGCGGCTGGTGGCGCAGGTGGCGCTTCCTGCGCGAGAGCGGTTTGCGCGGCGAGCGCGACGACCGCGGCCGCGATCAGCGTATAGCCGCTGGTCCGGCGATGAATCCCCGCTTGCCGCACGGGTTGCTTGGCGTGTGTCATGACTGATCTCCGGCGGACGCGGCAATCGGCCGGGTCCGTTCAGTCACTGTACCTGCCGCCTATGTTTCAAGGCCCGCACATTTGTAAGGTGGATTCGCTCGTCTGTAACAAAAGGTCTCGCGCGGGTCTCGCGCGGGTCTCGCGGCTCCGCGGCAAAGCCGGTTCAGCGGTCTATGCGGCCAGAAACGCATCGAATTGCTGATGGCCGGCCGGCGTGACGCGCAGCACGCGCGGCCGCTCCGTCCGCTCGACCCAGCCTTGCGCCGACCACGCGTCGAGCAACGCCGCGCCGAGCGCGCCGCCCAGATGCGGCCGGCGCATGCTCCAGTCGAGGCAGGTGCACGCGAAGCGCCGCCGCCGGGTCTTCTGCGCGGCGAGGTCGATGCCCCAGTCGGCGAAGCGGGCGGCGCCCTGCGCGGTCGCTTCGAGCGAGGCGCCGTTTTGCGTCAGCAACCCGCGCTCGAGCATGCGCTCGAACATCCGCACCGACAGCTCGCCGGCCATGTGGTCGTAGCAGGTGCGCGCAAAGCGCATTTCCAGCGGCACGGTGCGTGCCGGACGCGGCACGGAGCGCTGCGGCGCGCTGACTTGCGCGACGTTCGCGAGTGCTTCGATCGATGCGGCGATGTCCGCCGACGCGATACGGAAATAGCGATGCCGGCCGCGCACTTCGAGCGCGAGCAGCCCGCCGTCGGTGAGCCGTCCGAGATGGGCGCTCGCCGCCGATGGCGACAGCCCCGCGATCATCGTCAGTTCGCCCGCGGGGCGCGCGCTGCCGTCCATCAGCGCCCACAGCATCGCGGCGCGGCCGGGATCGGCGAGTAGCGCGCCGATGCGGCTCAGGCCGGGGAAGTGGTTCTGCTCGTCTAATAGGGGGGCGGTCATGGCGCGTCTCCTGAATGGGCGGCAAAGGGCGCCGCCACGATTCCACTCTACGCGCAGCAGGTATTCGATGTTTCAGCTTTGCATGAACAATCAATGTGACGGACGGGTCACGCTCGCCCGCGTTCCCGCGCCGTCTCGTGCCGCCAGGCTAGAATCGAAGCCTGTTCTTGCAGGAATTCGATGTGATGAAAACGCTTCTGGCCGTCGCCGCGACGGTTCTGCTGTTTACCGCCTGCGCAGGGGGCGGAGCCGGCTCGGGCTCGGCCGGCAGCGGCAGCATCAGCATGTACGGCACCATCGACCAAGGGATCACCTTTCACAACTAGGCCAACCGCCGGCCCATCGGCGTGCCGCGCGCCGCGTCTTCCATGCGACGCCGCGCCGCGCGCAATATTGCGCTCGTATAATCGCCTCCTTTCAATGCATCCGATTGACCGGAGTCAAGATGAGCACTGTTCCCACCGCACCGCTGGACCGTTCGGAAACCACCTTCCGCTTTCTCGCCGAGCCGACCTCAGTCAACTTCGGCGGCAAGGTGCACGGCGGCGCGCTGATGAAGTGGATCGACGAAACCGCCTATGCATGCGCGGCGGTATGGTCGGGGCGCTATTGCGTGACGGTCAGCGTCGGCAATATCCGTTTTCGTCGGCCGATTCTCGTCGGCAATCTAGTCGAACTGCGCGCGCGCGTCGTTGCCACCGGCCGCACCAGCATGCACATCCACGTGTCGGTGCACGCGGGCGACCCGAAGGGCGGTGAACTGCTGCAGACCACCGACTGTCTCGTCGTGATGGTCGCCGTCAACGAGAACGGCCATCCGGTGCCGGTGCCCGCCTTCTTGCCGGAGACCGAGGAGCAGAAGCGCCTCGCCAAGTACGCGATGGACGTGAAGGAAGCGCTCGACGCGATCGTCGAGCTGAAGCCGGAAGAAGTCGCGCAGGGGAAAATCTGAGCGCAGCGGGGCGGCGCGCGGCGCGCCCGTTTGCGCGCCTTCCGTCACGCCGCCTCGCGGATCATCATGCCGTGCGTCCGACCATATCGTTCGGTCGCACCCACTCGTCGAACTGCTGCTCGGTGACATAGCCGAGCGCCAGTGCCGACGCCTTCAGCGTCGTGCCTTCCTTGTGTGCCTTTTTCGCGATCTGCGCGGCCTTGTCGTAGCCGATGTGCGGATTGAGCGCCGTCACCAGCATCAGCGATTCGTTCAGCAAGGTATCGATGCGCTCGTGATTCGGCTCGATGCCGACCGCGCAGTTGTCGTTGAAGCTCTGCGCGCCGTCGGCGAGCAGGCGCACCGACTGCAGCAGGTTGTGCGCGATCATCGGCCGGAACACGTTCAGCTCGAAGTTGCCGCTCGCGCCGCCGATGTTCACCGCGACGTCATTGCCGAACACCTGCGCGCACAGCATCGTCAGTGCTTCGGACTGGGTCGGATTGACCTTGCCCGGCATGATCGAGCTGCCCGGCTCGTTTTCGGGGATCGACAGCTCGCCGAGACCGCAGCGCGGGCCGCTCGCGAGCCAGCGGATGTCGTTGGCGATCTTGTTCAGGCTCGCCGCTACCGTTTTGAGCGCGCCGTGCGCGAAGACGAGCGCGTCGGCCGCGGCCATTACCTCGAACTTGTTCGGCGCCGACACGAACGGCAAACCGGTCAGCTTGCCGATCGCGGCGGCGACGCTGTCGGCGAACTTCGGATGCGCGTTCAGTCCCGTGCCGACCGCGGTGCCGCCCTGCGCGAGCTCGTACAGGTGCGGCAGCGCCGACTCGACGTGCCGGATGCCATGCTCGAGCTGCGCGACATAGCCGGAGAATTCCTGGCCGAGCGTGAGCGGCGTCGCATCCTGCAGGTGCGTGCGGCCGATCTTGACGATATCGGTAAACGCTTTCGCCTTGCCGTCGAGCGTATCGCGCAACGTTTTCAGCGCGGGCAGCAGATGCTTGACGATCGCGTCTGCGGCGGCCACGTGCATCGCGGTCGGAAACACGTCGTTCGACGACTGCCCGCGATTCACGTCATCGTTCGGATGCACCTTGCGCGCTTCGCCGCGCTCGCCGCCGAGCAGCTCGCTCGCCCGGTTCGCGATCACCTCGTTGAGGTTCATGTTGGTCTGCGTGCCCGAGCCGGTCTGCCAGACCGCGAGCGGAAATTCGCCCGGATGCTTGCCGCAGATGATCTCGTCGGCCGCTTGCATGATCGCGCGCGCCTTCTGCTCGTCGAGCACCCCGAGGCCGAGATTGACTTCGGCGGCCGCGCGCTTGATCACCGCGAGCGCGGTGATCAGTTCGGGCGACTGCTTTTCCGTCGAGATCTTGAAGTTCTGCAGCGAGCGCTGCGTCTGCGCGCCCCACAGGCGAGCGTTCGGCACCGCGATTTCGCCGAAGGTGTCCCGCTCCATCCGTACGTCTTCAGTCATGGTTGACTCCGCTTCTCAAAGTTCCGAGTTGACAGGCAATAACGAGAATAGACCGGTTAGCACATTCCGGTAAAAACCGGCCTGCGGATCGAAAATGTAGGTGCGTGTCTCGCCGTTCTCGACGTCGGTCCAGACGAGCGGCGACAGCGGCGCGCCGATCGAGCGCAGATAGGCGAACTGGGCCGAGTCGGCGAGCGTGACGTGGTAGCTCTGCTCCGGCTGGGTCCCGCGCTCGAAGATTCTCGCGACCTGATTCGCCAGTTCGGGGCTGTGGATCACGAGCGCCAGCTCGGTGTTCAGATTGGCCGAGCGCGGATCGAGGTTCATCGAGCCGATCACGAGAATCTTGTGGTCGATCACGTAGGCTTTCGCATGCAGGCTCGCGCGCGAACGCGAGCCGACCAGCCCGACGTTCGGCGTTTCCTGGCGCGGCCTGAATTCGTACAGCTCGACACCGGCCTTGAGCAGCGGCACGCGAAACGGACTGTAGCCGGCCTGCACGGCGACCGCGTCGGTGGCCGCGAGCGAGTTGGTCAGCACCGCGATACGGATGCCGCGATGCGTGAGCTCGCTGGCCGCCTGCACCCCCGCGGCGTGCGGAACGAAGTAGGGCGACACGATCAGGAAATCGTGCTGCGCGTCGCGCATCAGTTCGCGCAGCCGCGCGAGCGGCGGGCTCACGTAGTCCGGCGACGGATGCTCGATCTTCTCCGGCAGGTCCACCCGGAATTCCGCGTCCGCCCACGTGAGGCCGAGCTGCTCGCTCGTGATCTGCGCGGCGAGCGGCGTCGCGTTCAGCGGTTTCGCGTTGTATGGATCGGCGTTGGTGCGCCAGTGGTGGCGCAGGTCGTCGCGCGTCTGGTCGAGTTCCTTCTGGTCGAACTTCTGCTTGTTCAGCGCACGCAGCGGATAGGCGAGCTCGCTGTTCCAGTAGTCGTCGAAACTCGCGGAGACGTCGGCGACGATCGGGCCCGCCGCGAGCACGTCGAGGTCGCGGAACTGCAGCGTTTCGCTCGCGCTGAAGTACTCGTCGCCCAGGTTGCGTCCGCCGACGATCGCCAACTGGTTGTCCGCGATCATCGCCTTGTTGTGCATGCGGCGCGTGAAGTGGCCGATCTGCGTGAACAGGTTCGCGGTGCGCTCGAACAAGCCTTCCTGCGCGCTGCCGAACGGGTTGAATACGCGGATCTCGATGTTCTCGTGCGTGTCCAGGCCCGCCATGATGCGGTCGATGTCCTTGAAGTTCAGGTCATCGACCAGCATGCGCACCCGCACGCCGTGATCGGCCGCATATAACGCGGCGCCGAGCAGCAGCTTGCCGGTGGTGTCCTCGTTGGCAATGTAGTACTGCATGTCGAGCGTTTTGCTCGCCGCGCGCGCAAGCGCGATGCGCATTTGCAGCGCGTCGGTGCCGTTCGCCAGCACACGGAAACCCGACTGCTCCGGATGCTTCGCCTCGAGCGGCGCGAGCGCTTCGCGCAGCGGCGTATCGGCGGTGGCCGGCAGCGCGTGCGTCACCTGGCGGTCGAACGCGGTGGCGGGCGGCTTCGTCGCGCAGGCGGTCAAAAATGCCGCCGCGCAACAGAGCAGGAAGATTTGCCTCGTTGTGCTGACTATCGAGCGGCGGCGCGCGGCCCGCCGATGTTGTTCGAATTGGCCCTGCACGCTGTTTTCCCCTTGTTGCAAGCTTTTCGCGTGGCGACAGCGAAGGCCTGCGCACGCTGTCGAGAAAACCATTCTAAGGGAATTGGGGCGGGTTCCGCGTACGTCGGCAAACGCAGCGGAGTGCCGCGCGTTGGTCGCGAGGGCGCCGCGGTTCGGTGATCGATCACCTGCTGCAAACCCCGGCGCGTGGAGGCTGTATCAGACGCGCTCGACGTGCAGCGCGCGCTCGCCATCGGGATGCGTCGAGCCTTTCGCCGGTCGGCCCGCCCACACGCCCGCGAGCAGCGAACCCGACAGGTTGTGCCAGACCGAGAACAGCGCGCCTGGCAGCGCGGCGATCGGCGTGAAGTAGAGCTTGCCGAGCGTCGCGGCGAGGCCGGAGTTCTGCATGCCGACTTCGATCGCGAGCGTCCGGCAGACGGCTTCGTCGAACCCGAGCAGACGGCCGCCCCAGTAGCCGCCGAGCAGGCCGATGCCGTTGTGCAGCACGACGCCGACCATCACGAGGAAGCCCACCGACGCGATGCTCTTCTGCGTGCCGCTCACTACCGCGCCGATGATCAGCACGATCGCGATCATCGACACGAGCGGCAGGATCGGTTCGATCTTGCGCACCAGCTTCCCGAACAGATGATTGACGACGAGACCGACGACGATCGGCAGCGCGACGATCTGCAGGATGCTCATCAGCATGCCGTGCACATCGACGGCGATCGACGCGTCGACGTAAAGGCGCGTAAGCAGCGGCGTCGCGAATACGCCGACGAGCGTCGACAGCGCGCTGATCGTCACCGACAACGCGACGTCGCCGCGCGCGAGATAAATCATCACATTCGACGCGGTGCCGCTCGCAACGCTGCCGACCAGCACCATGCCGGCGGTCAGGTCGGGCGGCATGCGCAGCGCCTTCGCGATGACCCATGCGGCGAGCGGCATCACGAGGTAGTGCAGCACGATGCCGGCGATCACGGGCGCGGGGCGCGTGAACACGCGCAGGAAATCGCCGGCCGACAGCGTGACGCCCATCGCCAGCATGATGATCGTGAGGAGCGTGGTGACGTGCGGCGCGACGCCGGAAAACGAGGCCGGCGAGAAGTACGCGGCGACCGAGACGAGCACGGCCCAGAGCGGGAACAGGCGGGTGACGCGGGCAAGCATGGCGGGTGGTCCTTGGTTATGTTGTATCGCGAGAAAGCGGGGGCCGCGGCGCGGCCGGGTGTCGGCTGGCGTTGCGGCGTTCGTCGCGCCGAAGCGGGTGAAGCGGCTACGGCAAGCGCCGTGGCGAAAGCGCGGCAAACACGGGCGGCCAATCGAAGCCGCACGCGTCGCGGGCAATGGTGGGTGCTCCGGCGGCGCCAGTCCGGCTTTTGCCTTGGTGAGGCGCGCCGTCGTGCGGTTCCTGGCGCGTGAGCGCGGGTTAGCGCTCGCGTGCAGCGGCGGGCATTTTACCTTTTACAGTGAGTGCTTCAGGATTGAGACTTGCCGCTGCGCCGCTCAGACCGAGCGCGCGGGCGGTGTGATTGACGCCACCGTCGGCGGTTGCCGGCCGCTCAGCTTGTGAAACCGCAGTGTCATCAGCAGCGCGACGCTCGCGAGACCTGCCGCCAGCCCCCACCACAAGCCGCGCGCGCCGAGGCCGGCGTGAAACGCGAGCAGATAGCCAGTCGGAAAGCCGATCACCCAGTAGCCGAACGCGGCGGCGATCATCGGGATGCGGGTGTCTTTCAGGCCGCGCAGACAGCCGGAGCCCACCGCCTGCATCCCGTCGACGATCTGGAAGATCGCCGCCACGCCGAGCAGCGAACTGGCGAGCGCGATGGTCGGCGCGTTGGCCGGATCGTCGAGATGCAGATACAGGCCGACGATCCAATGCGGCGCGGTGATCAGCACGAGACCCGACATCGACATGAAGCCGACGCCGAGCGCGAGCGCGACGAAGCCCGCGTGGCGCGCGGCGAGCGGCTGACCGGCGCCGGCCCAGTAGCCGACTCGCACATTGGCCGCCTGGCCGATCGACAGCGGCACCATGAACGCGACCGACGCGACGTTCAGCGCGATCTGATGCGCGGCCAGTTGCGATTCGCCGAGCAGGCCGACCATCAGGCCGGTGGCAAGGAACAGCGTCGACTCGACGCCGTAGGTGATCGCGACCGGCCAACCGATGCCGAACAGCTCGCCCATCAGCGGCAGCTTCGGCCGCGTCGCGACGACGAAATGCCGGAAGCGCGGCCGCAGATGCAGCAGCGCCATCAGCACGAGCGCGGTCAGCCACACGGTGATCGTGGTCGCGGCCGCCGAGCCGAGAAAGCCGAGCCGCGGCAGCCCATACGCGCCGTGAATCAGCCCGTAGTTCAGAAAGCCGTTCACGCCGACGCTCACGATCGACACCCACAGCAGCCGCCGCGCCGCGCCGATCGCCGGCAGGAACGAGCGCATCAGGCCGACGCCGATCAGGCTCGCGGGTGCGCCCCAGCGCAGCACCGCCGCGTATTGGCCGACGTTGTGCGCGAGCAGGCCCGGCTCGCCGAACGCGAGCAGGATGTGCGACGCGAACGACAACAGAATGAACGCCGGCACCGCCAGCAGCACCGACAGCAAGAAACCGGTCCAGTAGATATGCGGCACGCGGCCGTCGTCCTGCGCGCCGCGCGCGTGCGCGACGCTGACGCTGACCGACGTCAGCACGCCCTGCAGCAGCGTGACGACGACGAAAAAGAGGTTCGCGCCGAGGCCGCCGGCGGCGAGCGCGTCGGGGCCCAGCGAGCCGAGCAGGATCGTGTCGGTCACGCTCATCGCCATCTGCGACAGTTGCGCGATCGCGAGCGGCGCGGCGAGCCGCGCGGTGTCGGCCGCGTGGCGGGATAGGGTCGGCGGCCGGCTGGCCGCGTGGGCAAAGCTGGGTTGAGTCATCGAATGCCTGGCGGCGAAAGTTGGCAACTGCGGCGGCAACCGCAGTGGCGACAGCGAGAGGCGGGCGCAAGCGGCGCCGCATTGCATCGCGCCGCGCTCCGACGGGCGGGGCAGCGGCGGGGCAGCGGGGCGGCGGGCGGGAAAATCCGCGGCGCGGCGGCGAGCCGGTCAGCCATTCCTCGCCCGTGGCGCGGTGCGTCGTTTACCTGTCGAAACCGACAGCTTATTGCCTCGCCCGGGCGATGTCGATGGACAACGCACAGTTCCGGTGCGCGGCGTCCTGCGAATGTCCGGAGTGGCGTCAGCCTTCGTGGACCGCGATCCGCGTGTCGCCGAGCAACACGACCTGGCCCGCGCGGATCTTGCAGGTCTTGCGGGTCTCGACCCGGCCATCGACCATCACGGCGCCGTCCGCGACCATCATCTTCGCGGAACCGCCGCTATCCGCGAGGCCCGTGATCTTCAGCAGATTGTGAAGTTCGACGTACTCGCCGGTCAGCGTGAAATTGAGATTGGGCATGACGTTTTCACCTTGGGCACGGGTCGCGTTGGGGGTTCGCATCATAAAGCAAGTGCACGGCGGCGCGTCGGCGCGGGGCCGTCTCGCCTGTGTCGGATGCATCCAGCGAGCCATTACGCAAGCAAATGAAAGTAGATGTTATTCAGTTGTGGAGAGTGAAACGTTGCGTAACGCTGGTCGCGCCGGATGGATTCCACTCCTAAAGTGCACCTCAGCAGCAAAGCCCGCTGGTATTCCGGGATCGCTCCGCGGCCACCCATCCAGCGACGCATAGACCGGGCGGGGGCGCGTGGGCCATTCCGTCAGCACGACGCCAGAGAGTCCGCCCGTGTCACAACTAAGTCTAGAGAGGATAGCCATGACCCAGATTCGTACGCTCCTGATCGGTACCGCCCTCACCGTTTTTGCCGCGACGGCCGCCGTCGCGCAGACCGCGCAGCCGGCAACAGGCATCGGTGGTCAGGCGCAGATCCAGAGCCAAGGGGCCGCCGAGATGGCGCCGCCGTCCGCGGCCGGCGCCCAAGGCATGCAGGCCCCGCCGTCGGCGCAAGGCATGCAGCAAGTCCCGGGCGCGCCCGCCGCGCAAGGCGTCGCCGCGCCGCCGCCGGGCCGTTTGACGGCTTCGGGCTCGACCGACCCGCTCGTACAGAAGCGCGACGCCGACGCGAAGGCCAACGCCGAGTATCGCGCGGCGAAGAAGTCCTCGAAGGCGGAATTGAAGGCTGAGCAGAAGGCCGCGAAGGACCAGTACAAGGAGCAGGTGCGCGGCGCGAAGCTGAACCAGAAGGCGGACAAACAGAGCGCCAACAACGAAATGAAGATGGAGATGGAAGGGCAGGCTGCCGCGCAGACCGACGGCGCGGACGTCAAGCATTAAGCCCTGCTGGATGCCGCGGCGCGTGGGTCGGCGAGGCTCGCGCGCCGCGGGCGTCTGTCACTTTGCAAGCTGTGCCTCACGGAGAACCCAGATGAACATCGACCGTTCCAGCCGAACCCGCATTTACGCCGCGCTGATCGCGGCTTGCCTGTCATCGGCCGTGCTCGCGCAGACCGCGGACCCGGCTTCGGCGCCCGCCACGCACGCGGACAAGAAGGCCGCGAAAGAGCAGGCGAAGGCCGACAAGAAAGCCGCGGTCGCACAGGCGAAAGCGGACAAGACCAAAACCGACGCGCAGGCCGATGCCGACAAGGCCGCCGCCGAGGCCAACGTGAAGGACGCGAAGAAGCAGTAGTAGCGCGCGGCGTAAACCGCCAGGCAGGCGCCCCAAAAAAGGGGCGCTTGTCGCATTGGGTTGTATGGATATACAGTATGCGTCGCATCCTGAAAATCCATCCAATCCGCAAAAACCGCTCAGTGTCCACCGTCGCCGAATCCGCTCCGTCGTTCGATACCGCCGCCTGGCTCGCCAAGCTCAACGACGCTCAACGCGAAGCCGTCGAATACGGGACCGACACGCCAGACGCGCTGCCCGGCGCGCTGCTCGTGATCGCGGGCGCGGGCTCCGGCAAGACCAACACGCTCGCGCATCGCGTCGCTAATCTGGTGGTGAAGGGCGCCGATCCGCAGCGCATCCTGCTGTTGACCTTCTCGCGGCGCGCGGCGCTCGAAATGACCCGCCGCGTGACACGCATCACCGGCGCCGCGGCCACCACCGTCGGTGCACGCGCCGCGCTCGCGCAAGGGCTGACGTGGGCGGGCACGTTTCACAGCGTCGGCGCGCGGCTGTTGCGCGAATACGCGGATCTGATCGGCCTCGCGCCCGCGTTCACGATCAACGACCGCGAAGACTCCGCCGACCTGATGAACCTCGTGCGCCACGAACTCGGACTGTCCGCGAAAGAGCGGCGCTTTCCGGCGAAGGGCACCTGCTTCGCGATCTACTCGCGCGTCGTCAACACCGGTGCATCGCTCGGACAGGTATTGGACAGCGCGTTTCCGTGGTGTCGCGAATGGGAGGACGATCTGCGCAGGCTGTTCGCCGCCTACGTCGACGCCAAGCAGAAGCAGAGCGTGCTCGACTACGACGATCTGCTGCTCTACTGGTCGCACATGGCCGCCGAGCCCAGCATCGCGGCCGATCTGTCGGCGCGCTTCGACCATGTGCTGGTCGACGAATACCAGGACACCAACCGCCTGCAGGCGTCGATCCTGCTCGCGCTGAAGCCGGACGGCCGCGGCCTGACCGTGGTCGGCGACGACGCGCAGTCGATCTATTCGTTTCGCGGCACGACCGTGCGCAATATCCTCGATTTCCCCGCGCAGTTCGAGCCGCCCGCGAAGCAGGTCACGCTCGAGCGCAACTATCGCTCCACCGAGCCGATTCTCGCCGCGTCGAACGCGGTGATCGAACTTGCGAGCGAGCGCTACACGAAGAATCTGTGGACCGACAAGGCGTCGGCGCAGCGCCCGCGCCTCGTCACGGTCGCCGACGACGCCGCGCAAGCTCGCTACGTCGTCGAGCAGGTGCTCGAAGCCCGCGAGCAGGGTGTCAAGCTGAAGTCGCAGGCGGTGCTGTTCCGTGCCGCGCATCACAGCGCCGCGCTCGAGATCGAGCTCACGCGCCGCAACATCCCGTTCGTCAAATTCGGCGGGCTCAAATTTCTCGACTCGGTGCACGTGAAGGACGTGCTCGCGGTGCTGCGCTGGGCCGAGAATCCGCGCGACCGCGTCGCCGGCTTTCGCGTCGTGCAGCTGCTGCCGGGCGTCGGTCCGGCCACCGCGGCGAAGGTGCTCGATGACATCGTCGCGCGCGCGGATGGCGGCGATCCGGTCGCGACCGCGGGCGGTGTGCTGGCCGCGTTTGCGGCGCCCGCAAGGGCGCAGGAAGACTGGCATCCGTTCGTCAAGCTGATGTCGAGCGTGTATGGCCGGCAAACGCCGTGGCCCGCCGAGTTCGAGATGGTGCGGCGCTGGTACGAGCCGCATCTGGAGCGCAATCACGAGGACGCCGCGATCCGTCACGCGGACCTGCTGCAGATGGAAAGCATTGCGGGTACCTATCCGTCGCGAGAGCGCTTCCTGACCGAGTTGACGCTCGATCCGCCCGACGCCACCAGCGACGAATCCGGCGTGCCGCTGATCGACGAGGATTACCTGATCCTGTCGACGATCCATTCGGCGAAGGGCCAGGAGTGGCGCAACGTGTTCGTGCTGAATGGCGTCGACGGCTGTATTCCGTCCGATCTGGGCACCGGCAGCGACGAGGAAATCGACGAGGAGCGGCGCCTGCTCTACGTGGCGATGACGCGCGCGAAGGAAGACCTGCATATCGTCGTGCCGCAGCGCTTTTACGTGCACAACCAGACCCATCTGGGCGACCGCCATGTGTGGGCGTCGCGCACGCGCTTCATCGCCACGCCGATGCTGCCGCTGTTCGACGCGTACGCATGGCCGCGCGTGCCGGTGGCGAGCGCGCCGAGCGCGGCGGGGCTCGCGGCGGCCGCGCAGGCCAGGATCGAGATCGCGGCGAAGCTCAGGAAGATGTGGGACTGAGCGGCTGGCGCCGCTCGGGTCAGTCGAAGCTCAACGCGGCTGCCGCTGCTGTTGCTGCGCGACCGGAGGCGGCGGCACGAAGAAATTGCGCAGCCATGCCGCGAGCCGCGAGAACACGTCGTACGGCTCCTCGACGAAAATCTCCGGCTTCAAAAGCCGCAGATACTCCATGATCTGCTGCGCTTCCTGCTTCTGGAACGTGCCGTGCGAAATGCCGAGCCGCAACAGCCCACGCAGTTCGCCGAGCTTCTCGCGCGCGGTGCTGCCGACGCTCGTCTCGCACGCGATCTTCGCCTCGTAGACGCGCTGGCGCAGCGATTCGACCAGCCGCCATGCCGGCGTCTGCATCACTTCCTCGAGCGCCTGGATGTCTTGCACCGTGCTCTTGATCTGCGCGGCGAGCGGATCGACCAGCGTCGCGTCGCCTTCCGCTTCCTTGACGATCGCGGCGGCCCAGTCGCGGCATTGCTTGGTGAGCTCCTCGGGCGTCCATTCCGAGCGCGCCGCGAAACCGAAGCCGAACTCGCTCGCCTGGCGCATCAGGATCGACACGACGTCGGGAAACTCCTTGTCGAGCGTGCGTTTGGCCCACGCGTACTGGCCGCCTTGCAGCATCCGCTGCACCGCGTGCTCGGTGAGCGGCACCATGTTGTCGAGCAGCTTCGCGCGCAAGAAATCTTCGAACGACGGCGTCGCGAACTGCGGATCGAGCTTCAGCGAGACCCGCAAAAAGGCCTCGAAGTCTTTGCGCAGCGAAGCGACGGTCTCGTCCTTCAGTTTCAGGGTGATTTGACCCATGTGTTATCCCGTTTAATGCGGCCGCGCGCGGCGCGCCGTCGCACGATCGCCCGGTCACTCCCGGACCGAGGCGACGCGACGCCGGCTGCCGACGCGCTCGATTTCAAGCTGTTGCCGCGTAACCAACGGGACGACTCCCGATGAGCGGACCTCGACTGCATATCGGCGGGGTGGCGGGAAACTTGAGGGCGGCCCGGCGACGGTTGCGGGCTTTGGAGGGAGGCTTCGGGCGCTTGCGCGCCTCGCTGCCGCTGGGAGAGGGGGGCGCGGTCCGCGATGCGTCGACGGACCGCTGACGAGTCGATGAGCGTGGAGAAAGGGCGCGCTTACTTCAGCACCACGCACTGCCACACGAAGAACACGACGAGACCGACTGCGATCGTCAGCAGCGGCCTGCGCGTCACGGCACTGACGACGATCGCGGCGAGCGCGCCGACCAGCTGCGGATTGCGCCAGGTCAACTCGGCGTTGTTGCCGTGCGGCGACACGGCCATCGGGACGATGATCGCGGTCAGCACGGTGACCGGCACGAAGCTGAGCGCGGTGCGCATCAGCGGCGGGAACACGAGGCGCTCGCCGAGCACGAACACGGCCGCGCGGATCAACCACGTAATCGCGGCCATGCCGACGATCAGAACGACGTAGTTCATCGCGTCGCCTCCACCGGACGGCGCGCGCCACGCAGGTTCAGACGCGACATCGACAGCAGCACGCCGACCGCGACTCCCGCGAACACCGCGCCGAGCAGGCCGAGCTTGTACGGCCACGCTTGCCAGAAAAACGCCAGCGTGCCGGCGGTGACGGCCGCCGCGATATAGCGCAGCGCGACCAGTTGCGGCACGACGATCGCGATGAACGTCGCGACCATCGCGAAGTCGAGGCCGAGCGACTGCAGGCCCGGGAAGGCCGCGCCGAACAGCAGGCCGGCGACGGTCCACAGCTGCCAGTTCAGATACATCGCGACGCCGGCGCCGAAGAAGTAGTACGGACCGACGGTGCCCGGCTCGCGATGCCGGTAGTGCTCCCACGCGACCGCGAAGACTTCGTCGGTGAGCAGCGCGCCGAGCGCCCAGCGCCAGCGCTTCGGCAGATGCGCGACGTGCGGCGCGAGCGTGGCGCTATACAGCACGTGACGCAGATTGACGACGAGCGTGGTCGCCCAGATTACGGCGAAGCTCGCATGTCCGGCGATCAGCCCGAGCGCGATGAACTGCGCGGAACCCGCGAAGACGACGAGCGACATCAACTGGCCGTGCCACAGATGCAGCGGGCCGGACGTCACGAGCGTGCCGAAGATGACGCCGAACGGCGCGGCACCGACCATCATCGGGATGATGTCGCGCGCGCCGGCGGCGAATTCTTTGAGATGGCTGCCGCGGGTGGGCTGGCCTTGGGTGGAATCGGTCAATCTGAGCCTCCTTGATTTCGGAAGCATAGCGACTGACCGACGTTCGGACTTGTACGTTCTTGCGGCGGGGTGCTGATGCGGACAGGCGAATTGCGGCGCGATGCTCACTGCGTGCGGCGCACGCGACGGCGGTGCCGCATCGCGCGTCACGAGCCGCGCTGCGTTCCTTGCCATTGGCCCGGCGGCACGCCGAACATGCGCCGGAAATGCCGCGTGAAATGGCTCTGATCGGTGAAGCCACTTGCGGCGGCGACGTCGGTCACCGGGACGCCGGCGCGCAACGGCGCGAGCGCGCGCTGCAGGCGCACCTGATTGCGCCACGCATGAGGCGGCAGGCCGGTCGATTGCGTGAATAGCCGCGCCGCGTGGAACGGCGACAGACCCGCGGCCTTGGCGACCTCGGCGAGCGTCACCGGTTCGACGAGGTCACCGGTCAGCCGCGCCTGCATCAATGCGACGCGGGTGTCGTCGGTCGCGACGCGCGCGGAGGCGGGGCGCGTCTGCGCATAGCGGACCAGCAAGGTGGACAGTGCGTCGAGCATCGCGGCTTCGGCGGCGAGCGCGTCGTCGCCGGCTTCGAGCAGACGGTGGGCGTGCGCGAGCCGCATCGCGAGATCGGGATCGCGGATCACGCCGGGCGCAAACCACGGCAAGGCCTGCGGCTTGCCGGCAACCTCGTCGGCAAGCGCGCGGAGGAACTCGACCGGCGCATACATCACGCGATACCGCCAGCCCGCCTCGACCGCCTTCGACCCCGTATGCAACTCGCCCGGATTGATGATCGGCACGCTGCCCGCTTCGGCGACATGGTTCTCGCCGCGATACCGATAGCACTCCGCACCCGCGACGATCACCGGGATCGTATAGGCGTCGTGCCAATGCGGCGCGAACTCATGGTCGTGGTATTCGGCGGTGAGCAGATCCGCGCCGGGCAGTAGCGGCGTGCGCCAGTAGCGGGCGGAATCGCGGAAACGAGAGGTGGCGGTCATGACGAAAGTCCAGCTGGACCGGTCAGTTTAACGCGTCGTAGGCGGGGACGGCGGCGGGCGCGCAGGCGCGCTGCGTCGCGCCGCGTGCCGCTCGCGCCGTCAATTGATGGTACTTGCGTTACTTGAGTGGAATCGTCGTGCCGGTCGGCATCGGCACGGCACTCACGCTGTTTTTCGCGCTGCCGCTGACCACACGGTCGCTGTAGGTCAGATAGACCAGCGCGTTGCGCTTCGTGTCGACCACCCGCACCACGTGCAGCGACTTGAAGATCAGCGACATGCTGACTGAGAACACGTCGTCCTTCTGCTTGATGGGGCCGGTGAAATGCAACTCCCCGACCTGGCGACACGCGATCGACGCCTCGGTCGGATCTTCGGCGATGCCGAGCGTGCCTTTGACGCCGCCGGTCCGCGCCCGCGACACGTAGCAGGTGACGCCTTGCACGACGGGATCGTCATAGGCTTCGACGACCACGCGGTCGGAGCCTGTAACGTGAAAATTGGTATTGACGCTGGCGATTTCTTCGCCGTGCGCCGAAGAAAGCAGCAGGGCGCCGATCGCCGTGAGCGCGATGTGTAGCGAGGTGGATTTCATGAGCGTGCCGGTTGAGTGTCTGGAGTGAGCCGGCGCCAGAGGGGTGAAACGTGCGCCGTGAAGCCGCCATCGTATAACGGCGTGCCGCGCGCGTGAGGCGGGCGATCGGGGCGCAAAAACAAAAAGGCCCGCACGGATGCGGGCCTTTCAATCTTTTTGGCTCCTCGACCTGGGCTCGAACCAGGGACCTACGGATTAACAGTCCGGCGCTCTACCGACTGAGCTATCGAGGAACAGCAGTACAACTTGATCTACATAAAAAAACCCGTCTTGGTTAACGGGCTTTTGCGATTCTTGGCTCCTCGACCTGGGCTCGAACCAGGGACCTACGGATTAACAGTCCGGCGCTCTACCGACTGAGCTATCGAGGAACAGAACAACAACAGCAGAGAAGCGAAATTGTAGAGGCGGCTTAAACGCCTGTCAATACCTCTGCGTTCATCTTCATATTAATTCCTGCTCAGCGCGCGAGCAACGCGAGCTTATCCTTCACGTCCTTGAATTCCTCGGCTTCCGGCAGCGGTGCTTTGGTCTTCGTGATGCTGGGCCACGCTTTCGCCAGGTCGGCGTTCAGCGCGATGAAGTCCTGCTGGTCGCCCGGCACGTCTTCTTCGGCATAGATGGCGTTCACCGGGCACTCGGCTACGCACACGGCGCAGTCGATGCATTCATCGGGGTCGATCGCGAGGAAGTTGGGACCTTCGCGAAAGCAGTCCACCGGGCACACATCGACGCAGTCGGTATAGCGGCACTTGATGCAGCTTTCGGTCACAACGTGAGTCATTCAGGCAGCTCCTGCATGCGGAATCAGGGAAGGCGCGGACGCCAAAAGAGTTATTGTAACTTAACGTCAACAGGCAGATGAAACATCGGCCTGTGCGTCTTATACGTTTTTGTGATTAGTTTATGGGGTGCCGCGAACGGCCGCGGACAGCCGGCGCAGGCCGGCGGCACGATGGATGCGGACGCATTCGGGTAACATGCGTCAGGTTGGCGCGCCGCTCGGTTCAGCGCGTCCGTTGCAACGGGGCCGTGAGCCCGTTTCGTTTTTTCAGCGGTCCAGTTCGTACCATCATGATTATTACTTCGCTGCTCGATACCGATCTGTACAAGTTCACGATGATGCAGGTGGTGTTGCATCACTTCCCCGCCGCGAACGTGGAGTACCGCTTCCGCTGCCGCACGCCGAACGTCGATCTGGTGCCCTACATCGGCGAGATTCGCGACGAAGTGCGCAAGCTCTGCGAACTGCGTTTCACCGACGATGAGCTCGACTACCTGCGCCGCATGCGCTTCATCAAGGGCGACTTCATCGAGTTCCTCGCGCTGTTCCATCTGAACGAGAAGTACATTTCGATCACGCCGTCGCCGAAGGGCAATGGCGAAATCGACATCGACATCAAGGGGCCGTGGCTGCATACGATCCTCTTCGAAATCCCGGTGCTCGCGATCGTCAACGAAGTCTATTTCCGCAACACGCAGCAAACGCCCGACTATCACGTAGGCCGCGGCCGTCTGCTCGACAAGATCCAACTGCTCGGCGCGCGTCCCGAATACGCCGACTGCAAGATCGCCGATTACGGCACGCGCCGCCGCTTCTCGAAGCAATGGCACGAGGAGGTGATCCTCACGCTGAAGGACGGCCTCGGCGAGCAGTTCGCCGGCACGAGCAACGTCTTCTACGCGATGAAGCACGGCCTGACGCCGCTCGGCACGATGGCGCACGAGTACCTGCAGGCTTGCCAGGCGCTCGGTCCGCGGCTGCGCGACTCGCAGATCTTCGGCTTCGAGATGTGGGCGAAGGAATATCGCGGCGACCTCGGGATTGCGCTCTCCGACGTGTACGGCATGCAGGCGTTCCTGCGCGACTTCGACATGTACTTCTGCAAGCTGTTCGACGGCGCTCGCCACGATTCCGGAGATCCGTTCGACTGGGGCGAGCGCCTGCTCAAGCACTACGAGGCGAATCGCTGCGACCCGCGCACCAAGATCCTCGTGTTCTCCGACGCACTCGACATCCCGAAGGTGCTGCAGCTCTACGAGCGCTTCCGCGGCCGCTGCAAGCTCGCGTTCGGGGTGGGCACCAATCTGACCAACGACCTCGGCTACAACCCGCTGCAGATCGTGATCAAGATGGTCCGCTGCAACGGTCAGCCGGTCGCGAAATTGTCCGATTCGCCGGGCAAGAACATGTGCGAGGACAAGGCGTATCTCGCGTATCTGCGGCAGGTGTTCGGCATCGCGCAGCCGGAAGAAGAGGCGGCCAAATAGCGCGCTTCGCGGCCAGCTGTTCGGTTCATCGCCTGTTCATGATCTGCTCGCGTTCGGGGTGGTGCGGCGAACAGTGTCGCCGCACTCCCGACGCCCGGCAATATGCCGTTCGGCCAGGGTGTTTGCGTGGAAGGCCACCGGTATAATCCTCGCCATATCGCACGGCTGTCGACACGAGGATTTCGCCCATGGACACATCGATTGCCCGCCGCAACATCCTGGCGCGCATCCGCGCCGCGCAAGGGCGCGAGCCCGAGCCGAGCGCCGCCGAGCGCGAAGCCGCGGCGGACTATCTCGCGCGTCATCCGGCCGGGCCGCGTCCGGACATCCCCGCCGATCTGCGCGCGCAGTTCATCGAAGAAGCGCAGAAGATGGCGACCACCGTCGCCACCGTTCAAACCCTCGCCGATGTGCCCGCCGCCGCGCATCGCTATCTGACCCAACAGGGCTTGCCGTTGCAGGCCATCGCATGGCAAACGCTGCGCGATCTGCCGTGGGCCGAAGCCGGCCTCGCCGTCGAATTTCGCAAACCTCAAGACAACGACGTGGTCGGTCTCACCGGCTGCTTCTGCGCGACCGCGGAGACCGGCACGCTCGTGTTGCTGTCCGGACCCGAGACGTATGCGTCGGCCGGGCTGCTGCCGGAGACGCATATCGCGATCGTACCGGCGTCGCGCATCGTCGCGGGTCATGAGGAGGCGTTCGGTCTGATTCGCAAGGAGCGCGGTGAGCTGCCGCGCGCGGTCAATTTCGTATCGGGGCCGTCGCGCACCGGCGATATCGAGCAGACCATCGTGCTGGGCGCGCACGGCCCTTACCGGGTGCATGCGATCGTCGTGCAGGATGCTTGAACGCGTCGCGCGGCGGCTTGCTGTCGCATATGCGACACACGCGGTATCCGTCGTTCGTGCGTTGGCAAACCGTCGCGCGTCCTGTATCGGCATGAGTTCGCTGTCTGGTCGCGCGGGCCTGTGGCTCGCCGTTGCCTCCATGCTCGCGCTGTGTGCGCCGTCCGTGCAGGCCGCGACGCTCGACGGTGCGCGCTTGTCGGCGCTGTGGGGCTTGCCCTTCGCGGGTGTGCTGCTGTCGATCGCGATCTTTCCGCTGATCGCACCAGCCTTCTGGCATCACCATTTTGGCAAGATCGCCGCGGCGTGGGCGCTCGCGTTCATCGTGCCGTTCGCCGTGAGCTTCGGCACGAGCGCCGCGCTAGGCGCGCTCGCGCATGCCATGCTCGACGAGTACATCCCGTTCATCATTCTGCTGACCGCGCTCTATACCGTCGCGGGCGGCATCTGCGTGCGCGGCAATCTGCACGGCACGCCGCGCCTGAACACCGCGATTCTCGCGCTCGGCACGTTGCTCGCGAGCGTGATGGGGACGACCGGCGCGGCAATGCTGCTGATCCGCCCGCTGCTGCGCGCCAACGACAATCGCCGCCATGTGACCCACGTGGTCGTGTTCTTTATCTTCCTCGTCGCGAACATTGGGGGCGCGCTGTCGCCGCTCGGCGATCCGCCGCTCTTCCTCGGCTTTCTCGAAGGCGTGAATTTTTTCTGGACCACCACGCATCTCGCGGCTCCGATGCTGTTCGTGAGCGGCATGCTGCTCGCCGCTTTCTACGCGCTCGACTCGTACTACTTTCACCAGCGCGAGGAGCAGCGTTCGGCCTTCCTCGATCCGACGCCCGACGGCGCGCCGCTCGGCATCGACGGCAAGATCAATTTCGTGCTGCTCGCCGCGGCGATCGCGCTCGTGCTGATGAGCGGACTGTGGCGCTCGCAAATCACATTCGACGTACTGGGCACCCACGTCGCGTTGCAAAACATCGTGCGCGACGCCGCGCTGATCGTCGTCACGCTGCTGTCGCTCGCGTGGACGCCGCGCGCCGCGCGTGCCGGCAATGACTTCAACTGGGCGCCGATCGAGGAAGTCGCCAAACTGTTCGCCGGTATCTTCGTGACGATCGTGCCGGTCATCATGATCCTGCGCGCGGGAGAAGCCGGCGCGTTCGCGGGCATCGTCCATCTGGTCAACGATCCGTCGGGCGAGCCGCGCGACATCATGTACTTCTGGGCGACCGGCCTGCTATCTTCGTTTCTCGACAACGCGCCGACCTATCTCGTGTTCTTCAATTTGGCCGGCGGCGACGCGCAGACGTTGATGACCACCGGTGCGACCACGCTCGCGGCGATTTCAGCCGGCGCAGTGTTCATGGGCGCGAACACCTATATTGGCAACGCGCCGAACTTCATGGTGAAGGCGATGGCGCAATCGCGCGGCGTGCGCATGCCGAGCTTTTTCGCGTATATGGGCTGGTCGGGCGCGATGTTGCTGCCGTTGTTTGCGCTCACCGGCTGGCTCTTTTTTCGACGCTGACTCTGCAACGCCGGGGCAATCCCTCGACGTGCGATACGGAGACTTGCAATGCAGAAAATCCTCGTTGCCCGTTCGATCTTTCCCGATGTGATCGACCGGCTCAAACAATACTTCGACGTCGACTGGAACGAGGGCGACGTGTTGCCCGCCGACGAGCTGAAGCGCCGTCTCGCGGACAAGGACGGCGCGCTGACGGCCGGCGAGATGATCGACGCAGGCGTGCTTGCCGCGGCACCACGTTTGCGGGTCGTGTCGAACATGGCGGTCGGCTACAACAACTTCGACATGGCCGCGTTCAACGCGGCGAACGTGCTCGGCACCAACACGCCAGACGTGCTGAACGAATCGACCGCCGACTTCGGCTGGGCGCTGATGATGGCCGCCGCGCGCCGCATCGCCGAGTCGGAGCACTGGCTGCGCGCGGGGCTCTGGCAGAAGTGGAGCTACGACGGCTTTCTCGGCAGCGACCTGTACGGCTCGACGCTGGGCGTGATCGGCATGGGCCGCATCGGCCAGGCGCTCGCGCGTCGCGCGCAGGGTTTCAACATGCGAGTCATCTATCACAACCGCTCGCGCGTCGCGCCGCAAATCGAGGCCGAGCTGAACGCGGAATACGTGTCGAAAGAGGATCTGCTGCGGCGGGCCGACCACGTCGTGCTGGTGCTGCCGTACACCAAAAACAACCACCACACGATCGGCGCGGCCGAACTCGCGCTGATGAAGCCGAGCGCGACGCTGACGAACATCGCGCGCGGCGGCATCGTCGACGATGCGGCATTGGCCGAAGCGCTGCGCGACAGGCGCATCGCGGCGGCCGGTCTCGACGTGTTCGAGGGGGAACCGAATCTGCATCCGGCGCTGCTCAGCGTGCCGAACGTGGTGCTGACGCCGCACATCGCGAGCGCGACCGAAACCACGCGCCGCGCGATGGCGAACCTCGCCGCCGACAATCTGATCGCCGGGCTCGGCGCAGGACCGCGCGCCGGTCAGCCGCCGAATCCGATCAACCCCGACGTGATCGGCAAGGCGCGTTCATGACGATGATTCTGGTGGCGGCTGTCGCGGTGCTGGCGGTCGCCCTCGTGATCGCATTGGCCTTGCTGATGCGCGGTCATGACCGCACGGAGCAGCACGAGCAGTTCGAAATGCTGAACGAACGCGTCGATGCCGTCGTCGACGCCCAGGTGCATACCGCCGAGCGGCTCGAGCGGCAACTGCGCAACGACATCGCCGAGACCGCCCGTGTATCGCGCACCGAGCAAAGCGGCGGCTTCGCGCAGTTTCAGCAAACCCTCGCCGCGCAGTTCGGCAGCATGACGACGGTGCAGGGCGGCAAGATCGACGGCTTTGCGCAGCAGCTGGACGCCGTGCGTCACAGCCTGCAGGCGCAGGCGCAGCAGGCGCGCGACGAGCAGGGCCGCTCGCTCAAGCAGTTCGGCGACACGCTGAGCCTGCAGCTCGGGCAACTGACCGAGGCGAACGACCGGCGCTTCGCCGAAGTGCGCGCGACGATCGAGCAGCGTCTGAAGGACATCGAGGCGAACAACGCGACGCGGCTCGAGGAGATGCGCCGCACCGTCGACGAAAAACTGCACGCCACACTGGAACAGCGGCTCGGCGAATCGTTCAAGCTCGTGTCCGACCGGCTCGAACAGGTGCATCGCGGGCTCGGCGAAATGCAGACGCTGGCGGCGGGCGTCGGCGATCTGAAGCGCGTGCTGACCAACGTGAAGACGCGCGGCACGTGGGGCGAAGTGCAGCTCGAAGCCTTGCTCGAACAACTGCTGACCGCCGATCAATACGCGAAGAACGTCGCGACGGTGCCGAAGAGCGCCGATCGCGTGGAGTTCGCGATTCGGCTGCCGGGGCGCCCGGAACCGGGCGGCGCGAACACGCCGGTATGGCTGCCGATCGACGCCAAATTCCCGCGCGAGGACTACGAGCGCCTGATCGAGGCGCAGGAGCGCGCCGATCCGGTCGCGGTCGAGGAAGCATCGCGCGCGCTTGAAGTGCGGATTCGCGCGGAGGCGCGCACCATCGCGGAGAAGTACGTGGCGCCGCCGCATACGACCGACTTCGCGCTGCTGTTTTTGCCGACCGAAGGCCTGTACGCGGAAGTGCTGCGCCGGCCGGGGCTCACGGATCTGCTGCAGCGCGACTATCGCGTGACGATTGCGGGGCCGACCACGCTGACCGCGTTGCTCAATAGTCTGCAGATGGGTTTCCGCACGCTCGCGATCGAAAAGCGCTCGAGCGAGGTGTGGCAGGTGCTCGGCGCGGTGAAAACGGAGTTCGGCAAATTCGGCGACGTGCTCGCGAAGACCAAGGCGCAGCTCGAAACCGTCACACGTTCGATCGAGGCCGCCGAAACCCGCACGCGCATCATGAACCGCAAGCTGCGCGACGTCGAAGCGTTGCCGGGCGAGGAGGCGAGTGGGCTGCTCGGCGATGCGCTGTCGGGTGTGGAACCCGATGAGCAATGAGGGGCGAGGCGCTGGAATTCAGGCTCTTTCAGCTAGCCGCTCCTGCGCATCGCCCGTCACGCTTCTTCCGGTGCGTCGGCCAGATGGATTTCGATACCACCGAAGCGCGACGCGACCCAGTTGTAGGCGTGGCACGCGATCCACAACAGGACGAAGCCGAGGATCGCATTCAACAGCAGCGCGCTGAACACGGTGCTCAGCTCCACCGACCCATAGCGCACGAACGCGACCACCACGCCGAGCAGCACGATCGGCACCGAAAATGTCAGATACACGAGGATCAGCGCTTTGGCCGTCTGTCCTGGTGCGATGAACGAGATCTGTTTTTTCATGTAAGTCAAACCCCAGTGTGTCTTAGTAGTGGTAGTGGGTGGAGTGCGGATCAGGTGCTGATGTAGTGCCGATGTCGTGCGATCGATGCGTCGCCTGGAACGTCAGATGAGACCGTCGAACAGCATGATCGACACGCGATCGCCGACGTCGATTTCGCCTTCGTCGTGGCCGAGCACGATGAAGCAGTTCGCTTCGCTCATCGAGCTCAGCACGCCGGAGCTTTGCGAACCGGTCGGGCTCACGTGCCAGTGTCCGTGCGCGTCCTGTTCGGCGATGCCGCGCTGGAATTCGGTGCGGCCCGCGCGCTTGTCCACCGCCACGCGGCTCGTCGCGTGAATCACCGGCAACGGCCGCGGCGTCGCGCCGGCCATCAGCAGCAGCGCTTCGCGCACGATCTGATAGAACGTCACCATCACGGCGACCGGATTGCCGGGCAGGCCGAAGAATAGCGCAGGTTTGCCGAGCCCCGGCTGTGCACCGGACCACAGGCGGCCGAACGCGAGCGGCCGGCCGGGGCGCATCGCGAGACTCCAGAAGGCGACGTCGCCGAAAGTCTGCAGCAGTTGCTTCGTGAAGTCCGCTTCGCCGACCGACACGCCGCCCGAAGTCAGCACCACGTCGGCATTGGCCGCGGCGCTGCGCAGCGCGGCTTCGAGCGCGGCCGGCTCGTCACGCACGACGCCGAGATCGAGCGCGTCGACGTTCAGACGCCGCAGCATCGCAAACAGCGTGTAGCGGTTGCTGTCGTAGACCGAGCCGGCGTCGAGCGGTTCGCCGAGCGAGCGCAGCTCGTCGCCAGTCGAAAAAAACGCAACCCGCAGACGCCGCCGCACGCTGACTTCGCCGATGCCGAGCGACGCGAGCAGACCGAGGTCCGACGCGCGCACGATGCGCCCGGCATGCAGCGCGACGTGGCCACGCGCGAGATCTTCGCCGGCGCGACGGCGGTTCGCGCCCGCCGAGAGCGCGCTGGCCGCGAAGCGGATCGACGGGGAATCCGCGCTATCGCGCTCGACCCGCTCTTGCGGCACGACGGTGTCGCAGCCGGAGGGCATGCAGGCGCCCGTCATCACGCGCACGCACTGGTTCGCCGCGACGCGGCCCGTGAACGGATGGCCCGCGAGCGCCTTGCCGGCGACCGTCAGCTCGACGCTGTCCGCGCCGCCTCGCGTACCGGCCGCGAGCGCCGCGTGATTGAACGCGTAGCCGTCCATCGCGGAGTTGTCGTGCGCGGGTACGTCGATCGGCGACACGATGTCGGCGGCGAGCACGCGCTCGAGCGCGTCGCGCAATGCCACGCGCTCGACGGCCGCCACGGGCGTCGCCCACTGCCGGACGATCGCCTGAGCGGCCGGGACGGGTAGCGCATGAGGATCGTACTGCTCGACGCAGCGTGAAAAGTCGTTGAGCGTGGTCATGAATGGCTGGGCGTCGCGACCGGAGACGGGCGCGGCTATTGCCGTGCGGCCGGAGCGGATGTCAGCCGGGGCCTCGATTACGTTCGAGGTCGGCGAGTTCTTGTAACGAGTTGGCATTGTAGAACGCGCGCTCGTCGGCAAAGACGACTTCGACCGTCTTGTGGCGCGCGTACCACGCGCGGACCTTGCGTTCCCCGGCGGCCAGAAACGCGGCCAGGTCGTCCGCGACGGCGGTGCGCATCAGCGCGAACACCGGGTGCAGCGTAGTCTCGCCACGGATGTCGATGGTGGTGACGGTCACGATATCGGCGTGGTTTGCGTCGAGCGCATCAGCGAGGCGCGCGGCGAGGTCGGCCGGCAGCCACGGCGAATCGCAGGGCACGCTCAGCAGGTAGGCCGTGCCGGCGGCACGCAGTCCGGCGAGCATGCCGGCGAGCGGGCCGGGAAAGTCGGGGAGGGTGTCAGCGACGACCGTCGCGCGATACGGCGCGCCGAGCGCGGCATAGATGTCGGCATGGCGGTTCGCGCTGATCATCAGCGGGCCGGTCTGCGGCGCGAGACGTCGGAGCACGTGAGCGGCGAGCGCTTCGCCGTGCAGCGGTTGCAGCCCCTTGTCGACGCCGCCCATGCGCGTGCCGCGCCCGCCCGCAAGCACGAGGCCGGTGATCTGTTCGCGGGGGATGGGCATGCGCCGGCCGCTCAGCCGCCGATGTAGGACATTTCGACGCGACGCCCGGCCGGCTCGCTCGAATCGGCCGGCTGGCTGCCGCGCAGCTGCGAGTAGCGGTCACTGCGGCCCTGCCAGATTTCGGCGATGGCGGTGGCGATCTCGGCATCGCTCGCGCCGCCGCGCAACAGCGCGCGCAGGTCATGCCCGCTCGATGCGAACAGGCACAGGTACAGCTTGCCCTCGGTCGACAAACGCGCGCGCGTGCAATTGCCGCAGAACGCGCGGGTCACGCTCGAAATGACGCCGATCTCGCCGCCGCCGTCGACATAGCCCCAGCGTTGCGCGGTTTCGGCGGCGCTGTGCGCTTCGAGCGGAACGAGCGGGAAATGCTCGGCGATGCGCGTGACGACGTCGGCGGAAGGCAGCACTTCGGTCATGTTCCAGCCGTTCGAGGTGCCGACGTCCATGTACTCGATGAAGCGCAGCACCGTGCCCGTGCCTCTGAAATGACGCGCCATCGGGACGATTTCGCCGTCGTTGGTACCGCGTTTGACGACCATGTTCACTTTGATCGGCGCGAGCCCGACCGCCTGAGCGGCGGCGATGCCGTCGAGCACGTCGGCGACCGCGAAGTCGGCGTCGTTCATGTGGCGAAACAGTGCGTCGTCGAGCGCGTCGAGGCTGACGGTCACGCGCGTGAGGCCGGCGTCCTTCAGGCTGCGCGCCTTGCGCGCCAGCAGCGAGCCGTTGGTGGTCAGCGTGAGATCGAGCGGACGGCCGGCGGGAGTGGTCAAGCGGGCGAGCCGGTCGATCAGGAATTCGAGGTTCTTGCGCAGCAGCGGCTCGCCGCCCGTCAGGCGAATCTTCTCGACGCCATGCGCGACGAACAGCTGCGCGAGCCGCTCGATCTCCTCGAAGCTCAACAGCGCGCTGTGCGGCAGGAACGCATAGTCCTTGTCGAACACCGCGCGCGGCATGCAGTAGACGCAACGGAAGTTGCAGCGGTCCGTCACCGAGATGCGCAGATCGTGCAGCGGACGCGCGAGCGCATCGTGCAGCGCGCCGCTAGGCGTCTGCTCTGGGCCGGTGATGACCGGCGCCGCGCTGAGATCGGCAACAGGGATGATGCGTCGTGACATGAAGTGCTTCGTCAGAGGCTTTATCGGACGGCGGATGATTAATTCTATCGGAAATGCCCGTGGTGGCAGGCGGGCGGCGCGCATTGTGGGGGTTTACGGGGAGCGAAGTGGCGCGGCTCGCGACCAGGATGGGTCACCGCCCCAAAAAAAAGCCCGCCGGGAAGGGCGGGCTTTTTCAAGTACAACGACGCGGCTTACTGCGGATGCTTGATCGTTTCGACCTGTTGCATCGGCGTGTTGTCGACCGGCGGCAGCGCCTTGCGCTCACGGACCACACGCGGCGGCTTGACCGTCTGCGCCGCCGCTTCCTGCGCGGCACGCAGTTTGTCGGCGTCGGTGTTCACCCAGATCAGGCCAGCTTGCTCGAGGATCGGCTGCAATGCATCGGCCGATGCGGCGGCGGGCGCTGCGCTGCGCACGGGAGCCGGCTGCGCGGCCGCGGCGACAGGCGCCGGTTCGGACACGCCCGGTTCCGGTGCGACGACCGGTTGCGGCTCGACGATCTCGGCCTGCGGCGCCGGCACGGCTGCCGGTGCCTCGACGATCGTGGCCGGAGCCGCGGTGTCGAGCGCAGCCGGGGCGGCTTGCGGTTCGGTCGGGACGGTCGGCTGCACTTCCAGTGCCGGCTCGACTGCCGGCGATTCGGCATGCGCGGCAGGTTCGACCGGAGCAACCGGCGCGACCGGTTCGCTCGCAGCCGGCGCGGCTTGCTCTGCTTGCGCCGGCGTTTCGATAGCCGGTTGGGCCGCCACCGGAGCTTGCTCGACCGGCACGACCTTTTCGGTCTTAGCGGCATGTTCCGCGGCGAGAGCCGGCGTTTCGGCTGCCGCATGCAGTTCGGTCACGACGGCGCTTTGCGTTGCGACAGCGGCGACCACCACTTCGACCGGGGTCACGTCCTTCGCTTCGCTGGCCGCACGCGTGTGCTCGACAGGCTGCTCGATACGCACCGGCGCTTCGTCGCTGGCGGCAACGTTGTCACCTTCCGCTTCCGCGACGTCCGCCGCGAGGTTGCCATTCACGTCCTCTTCACGCTCGCGACGACCACCACGACGGCCGCGACGGCGACGACGACGCTCTTCACCGTCCCGTGCGACCGCTTCCTGATCGACCGGCACGCCGTTTTCACCGGCTGCGGCGCGGTTGCGGGCGAGTTCGTCGGCGGCTTGCGTGTCGGTTTGCGTCAGCGCCGCGGCGGCTTCCGCCTGCGGCTTGCGACGCTCGCCACGCTCGACGCGTTCAGCGCGTTCGCCACGCTCGCGGCGCTCACCGCGTTCCTGACGTTCGGCGCGTGCCGTGCCTTCGACTGCTTCCGCGCGCTCGGCGCCGCGGGTGTCGCGTTCGCGTGCTTCACGCGGCTCGCGAGCCTCACGCGGTTCGCGGCCTTCACGAGCCTCACGCGGTTCGCGTTGCTCACGCGGCGCGCGCGGCTCACGGCCCTCGCGTGCCTCGCGGCCTTCGCGTTCCTCGCGACGCTGCGACGGCTGCTGAGCTTGCGCCTGACGGCCGCCGGTGACGCCTTCGCCACGCGCTGCCGCGTCGCGGCCGCCTGCGCCGCCACGGCGATTGCGGTTGCGATCGCCGCCGCGCTCGCCGATGCGCTCACCGCGCTCGGCGCGTTCGCCGCGTTGCGGACGGGCCTGCTTGTCGGTCGTGGCCGGTGCGGCAGGTGCCGGAGCGGCCGGCTGCATGCCGAACAGATTCTTCAGCCAGCCGATGAAGCCGCCGCTGGCCGGCGTCACCGCGACCGGAGCGGGGGTAGCCGCCGGGCGGACCGGCGCGCTCGGAGCCGGCTTCTCGGGCGTGATGCCCTTGACCGCCGCTTCCTGCTTCGGCTTCACTTCCTCGGTGCGCTTGCTGTAGCCGGTTTCCGATTCGAGCTCGCGGGCTGCTTCTTCGGCCATCTTCCACGATGCGCGCGGATCGTCGAGGCGCGCGTCGTCGTGACGCAGACGCTCGAGCTTGTAGTGCGGCGTATCGAGGTGCTTGTTGGGGATCAGCACGACGTTGACCTTGAAACGCGACTCGATCTTGTTGATTTCGGCGCGCTTCTCGTTCAACAGGAAGGCGGTCACTTCGACCGGCACCTGGCAGTGGATCGCCGCGGTGTTTTCCTTCATCGCTTCTTCCTGAATGATCCGCAGCACTTGCAGCGCGGACGATTCGGTATCGCGGATGTGACCCGTGCCGTTGCAACGCGGACACGTGACGTGACTGCCTTCCGACAGCGCCGGACGCAGACGCTGGCGCGACAGCTCCATCAGGCCGAAGCGCGAAATCTTGCCCATCTGGACGCGGGCGCGGTCGTGCTTCAGCGCGTCTTTAAGACGCTGCTCGACTTCGCGCTGGCTCTTGGCCGACTCCATGTCGATGAAGTCGATCACGATCAGCCCGCCCAGGTCGCGCAGACGCAGCTGGCGGGCGACTTCGTCGGCGGCTTCGAGGTTCGTGCGCGCGGCCGTTTCCTCGATGTCGGCGCCCTTGGTTGCGCGCGCCGAGTTCACGTCGATCGCGACGAGCGCTTCGGTGTGGTCGATGACGATCGCGCCGCCCGACGGCAGCGGCACGGTGCGCGAGTACGCGGTTTCGATCTGGTGCTCGATCTGGAAACGCGAGAACAGCGGCACGTCGTCGTGATACCGCTTCACCTTGCTGACATTATCCGGCATCACGATGTCCATGAAGGCGCGTGCCTGGTCATGGATTTCGGTCGTGTCGATCAGGATTTCGCCGATATCGGGCTGGAAGTAGTCGCGAATCGCGCGGATTACGAGGCTCGATTCGAGATAGATCAGCATCGGCTGGCCGGCCGTGCCGCTTTGCGACGCGGCTTCGATCGCGCGCCATAGCTGCATCAGGTAATTCAGGTCCCATTGCAGCTCTTCGGCGCTGCGGCCGATGCCGGCCGTGCGCGCGATGATGCTCATGCCTTCCGGCAGTTGCAGCTGCGCCATGGTTTCGCGCAGTTCCTGACGGTCGTCGCCTTCGATCCGGCGCGACACACCGCCGCCACGCGGGTTATTCGGCATCAGGACCAGATAGCGGCCGGCGAGCGAGATGAACGTGGTCAGGGCCGCGCCCTTGTTGCCGCGTTCTTCTTTTTCGACCTGGACGATCAGTTCCTGACCTTCCTTCAGCGCGTCCTGGATGCGTGCAGAACGCATGTCGACGCCATCGCGGAAGTACTGCCGTGCGACTTCCTTGAACGGCAGGAAGCCGTGGCGGTCTTCGCCGTAGTTGACGAAGCAGGCCTCGAGCGACGGCTCGATGCGCGTGATGATGCCCTTGTAAATATTGCCTTTGCGCTGTTCGCGCCCGGCGGTTTCGATGTCAATGTCGATGAGTTTTTGCCCATCGACGATGGCGACGCGCAGTTCTTCCTGCTGCGTCGCATTGAACAACATTCGTTTCATTGAACGGCTCCAGAGCGGCCTCGCCGACCCAGCTGCGCGGTTGTCAGTCGCGAGAGCGTAAAGGGCAGGCGTGCCGCGTCTTATTGTGTTTTCACAAGCACGCTGGAGCGGGAAAGATGGCGGGAGAATTGCCTGAGAGGGCCCGGCCCGATGGAAAGATGGGCACGGTGCCGCAGGGCACATGCGAACACGGCTTCAAATCATGGCCTGACACGCCGCGTTTAGCCAGCAGACCTTCATAAGTCTTCGTCCTGTGAAGCGGGCGCGCCAACTGGGCGCGCGAGCGAAGGGCCGAAGTCCGCGGTCATGCCGCAACGGGAAGTTCGCGCAGGCGGCGCGTCTTTTCCTGCTGGGGGTGTCTCGCCTTTCTTTTGACGTCGCCATGTCTTGTACTTTCTACAAGACGCCTCGGGCGCACGCCGTATTTTCGCGACTTGCAGCTTCGTCCAGCAGGGCGTCATACCACCCGGATCACGAAGCTGGAAGCTAAATTCTTTTTTACCAAAATTCCGTTACCGTCGAAGCCGACCTTGACCGAACGCGCCTGCGGGCGCCGTCCCTGCCGGGTGCTGACTTCGTGCGTGCAACTTGTTGCATCTCATTTTCAGGGTGAGCAACCAGACCCCGGCGCAAGTAAAATAACGGTTTATCGCTTGCGCTCGCGCAATCCACCCGCATTCCGGACGCTGTGCGGACACCGCGCCGGCCGTCGCGGACTGCTGGGCAAATTATATTCAGAATGAAAGAGTTAGGCAAAACATCCCAGAGATCGGTTGCAGGCGCGGTCGAAGGCTCGATTTCGGGCGACCAGGTTTCGATGATCGAAATCGACGACCGATCGGCTGGCCAGCGCATCGATAATTTCCTGCTGCGCGTCTGCAAGGGCGTGCCGAAAAGCCATATTTACCGCATCCTGCGCAGCGGCGAAGTGCGCGTGAACAAGGGCCGGATCGATGCGCAATACCGGCTCGAACTGGGCGATCTCGTGCGTGTGCCGCCGATCCGCGTCGCCCAGCCGAATCAGGCCGCAGCGCACGTGCCCGTGCCCGCGGCGGGCTTTCACATTCTGTTCGAAGACGAGCATTTGCTGGTGATCGACAAGCCAGCCGGCGTCGCGGTCCACGGCGGCAGCGGAGTCGCGTTCGGCGTGATCGAGCAGATGCGCGCGGCGCGGCCCCAGGCGAAATTCCTCGAACTCGTGCACCGGCTGGATCGCGAGACCTCGGGCATCCTGATGCTCGCCAAGAAGCGCGCGGCGCTCGTCGATCTGCACGAGCAGATCCGCGACAACCGGATGGACAAGCGCTATTACGCGTGCGTGCACGGCGAATGGGCAAGCGACTGGGGGCGCCGTCGCGCGGTGAAGGAGCCGCTGCACAAATACCTGACCGCAGACGGCGAGCGTCGCGTGCGCGTGCAGGCCGATGGCCTCGCTTCGCACACGATCTTCAATCTGGTCGACCTCTGGCCCGAATACGCGCTGTTGGAGGCGGAACTGAAGACTGGGCGCACGCACCAGATTCGCGTGCATTTGCAGCATCTGGCGCTACCGATCGTCGGCGATGCCAAATACGGCGATTTCGCGCTTAACAAGGCTCTTGCGCGCGCGAACGCGAAGCCTGGGATCAAGCGTATGTTTCTGCACGCTTACCGGCTAAAGCTCATGCATCCGGCCACCGGCGCGCCGTTGCAACTCGAGGCGCCGCTGCCGGCCGACTGCCGCGGCTTTATAGAACAACTCAACGAACTACGCACTGGGTCCAACCCGGAGACGACCTTGCATGGCTAGAGAGCAATTTGACCTGATCGTGTTCGACTGGGATGGCACGCTGATGGATTCGACCGCGCATATCACGCGCAGCATCCAGGCGGCGTGTCGCGATCTCGGCCTGCCGGTTCCCGCCGACGAAGCCGCGAGCTATGTAATCGGCCTGGGCCTGCGCGACGCACTGCAGATCGCCGCGCCGACGCTCGATCCCGCGGACTATTCGCGGCTTTCCGAGCGTTATCGCTTTCACTTTCTGGTAAAGGACCAGACCACCGAGCTGTTCCCCGGCGTGCGCGAAATGCTTCAGGAGTTGCGCGATGTCGGCTATCTGCTCGCGGTCGCGACCGGCAAGAGCCGCGTCGGGCTCAATCGCGCGCTCGATCAGGCACGTCTGACGAGCCTGTTCGACGGCACGCGCTGCGCTGACGAAACCTTTTCGAAGCCGCATCCGGCAATGCTGCACGAGCTTACTCGCGAACTGGGGCAGGATACGGCGCGCACGGTGATGATCGGCGATACGACGCATGACTTGCAGATGGCGCTCAACGCAGGCGTGGCGGGCATCGGCGTGACTTACGGCGCGCATCCGGCGACTTCGCTGAATGCGATGTCGCCGAAGTTCGTTGCTTCGAGCATCAGCGATTTGTGCCGCTGGCTGCGGGAGAACGCATGAGCGCCGACGGCGTGGATGCCGCGACGGCCGCGGCTGCGCAGGCAGTGCGCATTTGCGCGGCCGAGGAGCTGGTCGACGGTGGCGAAGGCATCCGGCGCGACGCGCGGCTGGGCGGGCAGGATGCCGTGGTGTTTTTCGTCCGTTATGATGGCTGCGCGTACGGCTATCTGAACCGCTGCGCTCACGTGCCGATGGAGCTCGACTGGCAGGAAGGGCAGTTCTTCGAATCGTCCGGCTTATACTTGATGTGCGCGACACATGGCGCGATTTATGCGCCGGATACCGGCAAATGCGTCGGTGGGCCGTGTCGCGGGGGCAGATTGCGGGCCGTGCAGGTCGAGGAGCGCGATACGCCTGAGGGTCGTGCGGTATTCTGGTTGCCTGACGGCGAATTGCTGCCGGTCACGCGGTGATTTCCTCTCCAATTTTTCCACTGTCCGCATGTCCGACAATTTGACCCCCGGAAAGGACCCCTCCTCGGGCGGCCGCTCCGGTGCAGCCGCCGACCAGCCCGGCTGGGAGCGTGCCGCGCTCGAACGCATCGCGCTCGCTGCGATCAATGAGCAACGCGCCGCGCGGCGCTGGCGGATTTTTTTCCGTTTCCTGTTCCTCGGAGTGCTTGCACTAGTAGTGTGGGGCGTGCTGAGTTTTTCGGGCGAGCGGGTCGCCACGACTGGCCGACATACGGCGATGGTGTCGCTTGACGGCGAGATCTCGACGGATACAAGCGCGAACGCACAAGATGTCAACACTGCCCTCGATTCCGCATTCGAAGATTCAAATACCGCCGGCGTGATTCTCTATTGCAACAGCCCGGGCGGCAGTCCGGTCCAAGCAGGCATTATCAACAGCGAAGTTCGGCGATTGCGCGGGAAATATCCGTCTATTCCGCTGTATGTCGTAGTTGGCGACATGTGCGCATCAGGCGGCTACTACGCGGCCGCCGCGGCGGAGAAGATCTATGTAGACAAGGCGAGCATCGTCGGTTCGATCGGCGTGCTGATGGACAGCTTCGGTTTCACCGGTCTGATGGACAAACTGGGGATTCAGCGCCGGCTGCACACCTCGGGTGAGAACAAGGGGTTTTTCGATCCGTTCTCGCCTGAAACGCCCAAGATGGACGAACACGCGCAGGTTATGCTCGATCAGATCCACTCGCAGTTCATCGATGCCGTGCGTCAGGGGCGCGGGAAGCGTCTGCATGAGACACCGGAGATGTTCTCGGGTCTGTTCTGGACGGGGCAGAAGAGCGTCGAATTGGGCCTCGCGGACGGTTTTGGTGATGCGGATTACGTCGCGCGAGAGATCTTCAAGGCGCCGGATATCGTCGATTACACGGTAAAAGAGAGCATTACGGACCGCGTTGCGCGCAAATTCGGCGCTGCGGTCGGCGCCGGCGCGGTTCGGGCGATGGCGCTCGGCGCAAAAATGAATCTGCGTTGAACGTGCAGTAATAAAAGAAGCCCGCGTGGTCGGCTTTGGCCGATTGCGCGGGCTTTGTCTTTGCGGCACGTTTCGGGTATGCCCGGTGTTCGCTGTCTGCCCGGTACTCGCGCTCAGGCCGCCAGAATCAGAAAGATCGCCGGGCGCTTATGCAGGTCGATCTCAGGCTTCTTTTTCCAGTCCGCAACGCTCCGGCTTGCGATGACTTCGCCCGGCAGCGTTAGATCGACCGCCACACAGACGAGCGTCGACGGCGCGCAGGTCGCAAGCAACGTATCGAGCAATGCGCGATTCCGGTACGGCGTTTCGATGAAGATCTGTGTTTGCTTGCTCTTGCGCGACTGTTGCTCGAGATCGCGCAGACGTTTGGCGCGCTCGGCGGCGTCGACGGGCAGGTAGCCGTGAAACGCGAAAGTCTGGCCGTTCAGCCCCGACGCCATAAGCGCGAGCAGAATCGAACTCGGTCCGACCAGCGGTACGACTTTCACGCCGCGCTCGTGAGCGCGTCGCACGAGTAGTGCGCCCGGGTCCGCGACTGCCGGGCAGCCAGCCTCGGAGACGAGGCCTGCGTCGGTGCCCGAGAGTAGCGGCGCGAGCAGCTTGTCGATTTCCCCGCCCGGCGTATTGACGTTCAGTTCGCGAATCTCGATCTCCTGGATCGGCCGTTCGGTGCCGACTTTTTTCAGGAACGCGCGCGTGGTTTTCGCGTTTTCGCCAATGTAATAGTGCAGCGACGCCGCACGGGCGCGCACGGGCGCGGGCAGCACCAGCTCGAGTGCGCTTGCGTCGCCTTCGCCGAGCGTGTTCGGAATCAGATAGAGCGTACCGGTCATCATGCCCCCAGCAGCGGATAGTTGGCTGCGAGCAGCATGTGCGACAACGCGATAAGCGGCAGGCCGACGAGCGCGGTCGGATCGTCGGAATGGATCGCCTCGAGCAGCGCGATGCCGAGTCCTTCGGATTTGGCGCTGCCGGCCACGTCGTACGGCGTTTCGGCGCGCAGATAGGCGTCGAGGTCCGCGTCCGGCAGGTTGCGAAAGCGCACGCGGGTGATCACATCGACGGTCTGCGCGCTGTCCGTCGCGCTGTCGAACAGACACAGTGCGCTATGGAACAGCACCTCGCGACCACGCATCGCCTGCAACTGCGCGAGCGCCCTGTCGTGCGTGCCGGGTTTGCCGATCTGCAGGCCGTCATAGGTGGCGACCTGGTCGGAGCCGATCACGAGCGTGCGTTCGGCGGCGGCGAGGCCTTTGGCGACCGCGCGCGCTTTGGCTTCGGCAAGGCGCAGCGCAGTGGTATCGGGGGTTTCACCGGCGAGTGGGGTTTCGTCGATCGCGGGCACGACGATGTCGAACGGCACGCGCAGGCGTTCGAGCAACTCGCGGCGATACTGCGAACTCGACGCCAGAATCAGGCGTGGCGGGCGTTTGGAGGAATCAGACATGGTTTGCGGGCAACGGAAGAGGCAGGTCGTACGGGGTCGCGCGAGGCTCGTGTGCGTACGGGCTTAAGTGTTTGACTTGAAAAGACAAAACGGATATGATTTTGGGCTTTTCACGGTATGCTTGCGCCTGAAGGGTCTTGGCGCGTTCAGCGGCTTTCGGCAGCCGGGAGGTCGAAGAAAGCTCGGCAGGTTGAATGCAATGGCCACTGGCTCCCACAGGCTGCCTCGCACACCGGATTATCTTCGCGGCGGATCTGATCGTCCTTCGCGAATCACCCCGGCAACTTGCTTGCCGACGCAGGAGCGCACATGACTCAACATCCTGGCAAACCTGCAGGTCCGTCCGACCCGCATGAACTCGATCTGTTCGAATTTGCGCGAAGTGGGCGTCAGGCTGCGGGTGTCGTGCGCGTCTCGCAACTGCCGCGCATGTTAAACGAAGTCCCGGCGGAAGCGCCAGATCGCGACACCGCGTTCACATGGCAGGCCGAAGGGACGACGCAACCGGAATTGCAGGACGACGGCACCGAAGGTCCCCAGCCGTATCTGCGGCTGGCGATTCATGGTGCCACGTGGCTTGAATGCCAGCGGTGCTTGACGCCGTATTCGCAGGCGTTCAACGTCGATGCAACTTACCGGATCGTCAGTACGGAGGCGGAAGCCGAAGAGTTTCCGCTCGACGAGGATGAAGTCGAGGTGATCGTGGGCTCGCGCCAGTTCGATCTCATCGACTTGATCGAAGAAGAGTTGCTGCTTTCCTTGCCGCTCGTGCCGAAACACGAGGTCTGTCCTGAAGTGCACGAGAGCCTTGTCTCGGGTGCGGACGGCAGCGAAGGGGAGGGTGACGAAGCCGCGCAGCACGAAGCTGGCGATGTCGGCGAGGCGGATCAATCCGGCGAGCGGCGCAATCCGTTCGCGGCGCTCGAGAGTCTGAAGCGCGACGAACCGGGCGGCAAGAAGCACTGAATAGTTGCATGGGGCGCGATGCTGGCGCATTGGCTATTCGGCCAGTGGTTAAGTCCGTATCGGGCTGTGTTAGAATTCGGAAAATTTTTTGGAGTTTTAGTCATGGCAGTTCAACAAAACAAGAAGTCGCCGTCGAAGCGCGGCATGCACCGTTCGCACGATTTCCTGACGGCAGCGCCGCTGGCCGTCGAGCCGAGCACGGGCGAAGTGCATCTGCGTCACCACATTAGCCCGAACGGCTACTATCGCGGCAAGAAAGTCGTCAAGACGAAGAACGACTAATCGTCGACTGCGATGCGCCCTGTGGCGTTTCGCGTAGCGATCGGCTCGCTTGACATTTTCCCGGTTCGGCAAAAAGGCGGCATTCAACTGCCGCTTTTTTGTGTCTGAAATTCGTCGCACTCCATGACAGTAAAGCTCACGATAGATTGCATGGGAGGCGACCACGGCCCGTCCGTGACCGTTCCCGCTGCCGTCAACTTCGTTCGTTCGCATCCCGATGCGCAGTTGCTGCTCGTCGGCATTGAAAGTGCGATTCGTGCGCAGCTGAAGAAGCTCAAGGCTCAGGATCTGCCGGCGCTGACCGTCGTGCCTGCTACCGAGGTCGTCGCGATGGACGATCCGGTCGAGGTCGCGCTGCGCAAGAAAAAAGATTCGTCGATGCGCGTGGCGCTGAGCCGCGTCAAGGAAGGCGAGGCGCAAGCCTGCATTTCCGCCGGTAACACCGGCGCACTGATGGCGGTCTCGCGTTATGTGCTGAAAACGCTGTCGGGTATCGAACGCCCGGCCATCGCGTTCGCCCTGCCCAATCCCACCGGCTATACGATGATGCTCGACCTGGGCGCCAACGTCGACTGCGAGCCGCAGCACCTGCTGCAGTTCGCCGAGATGGGGCACGCGCTGGTGTCCGCACTCGAAGGCAAAGAGCGGCCCACCATCGGCCTGCTCAACATCGGCGAAGAAGTCATCAAGGGCAACGACATCATCAAGCGCGCCGGCGAACTGCTGCGTGCGAGTACACTGAACTTTCATGGCAATGTCGAAGGCGACGACATCTACAAGGGCACCGTCGACGTAATCGTCTGCGATGGCTTTGTCGGCAATGTCGCGCTGAAGACGTCGGAAGGTCTCGCGCAGATGCTGTCCAACATCATCAAGGAAGAGTTTGGCCGTTCGTGGCTGACCAAGGTGATGGCGGTGCTCGCGCTGCCGGTATTGATGCGCTTCAAGAAACGCGTCGACCATCGGCAATACAATGGCGCCGCGCTGCTCGGCTTGCGCGGTCTCGTGATCAAAAGCCACGGTTCCGCCGATGCCTACGCGTTTGAGTGGGCTATCAAACGCGGGTATGATGCCGTCAAAAACGGCGTGCTGGAGCGCCTTGCGCGAGCGATGGAAGAGAACGCAGGTTCTCTCGAACAGGCGGCGCGCGACGCAAGCGGTGCGGGTCACGCAAGCCCGATCGCAGGCCAGCCGGCCGAGCCCTACGCTGCGCAATCCTCGAAGGCATAATGGCTCAATCCACAATCTACTCCCGCGTGCTGGGCACCGGCAGCTACCTGCCGTCCAACCGCGTCACCAATCAGGATCTGGCTGAGCGTCTCGCCAAGCAAGGTGTCGAAACGAGCGACGAATGGATCGTCGCGCGCACGGGCATCCATGCCCGCCACTTCGCCGATCCCGACGTCACGACCAGCGACCTCGCGTTGATCGCCTCGCAGCGCGCGATCGAAGCGGCGGACATCGATCCCCAGTCCATCGATCTGATCGTCGTCGCCACTTCCACGCCGGACTTTGTGTTCCCGAGCACCGCCTGCCTGCTGCAGAACAAGCTCGGCATCAAGAATCAGGGCGCCGCGTTCGACGTGCAGGCGGTCTGCTCAGGCTTCGCTTACGCGGTCGCGACAGTGGACAGTCTGATTCGCACCGGTCAGCATCGCACGGCCCTCGTGGTCGGCGCGGAAACCTTCTCGCGCATCCTCGATTTCAACGACCGCACCACCTGCGTGCTGTTCGGCGACGGCGCCGGCGCGGTGATCCTGCAGGCCTCCGACGAACCGGGCGTGCTCTCGAGCGCGCTGCACGCGGACGGCAGCCATTCGAACATTCTGTGCACGCCGGGCAACGTGAACGGCGGCGTGGTCGCTGGCAGCGCGTTCCTGCACATGGACGGTCAGGCGGTGTTCAAGCTTGCCGTCAACGTGCTGGAGAAGGTCGCAATCGAAGCATTGGAAAAAGCCGATCTGAAGCCCGAGCAGATCGACTGGCTGATTCCGCATCAGGCCAATATCCGCATCATGCAAAGCACCTGCCGCAAGCTCGGCCTGCCGCAGGAGCGCATGGTCGTCACGGTGGGCGAGCACGGCAATACGTCGGCGGCGTCCATTCCGCTTGCACTCGACGTCGCGGTGCGCGACGGCCGCATCAAGCGCGGCCAGAACGTGCTGATCGAGGGCGTCGGCGGCGGCTTCACGTGGGGCGCTTCGGTCATTCGCTACTGAGCGCGACGACGCATCGCAGGGCGTGGCTGGCGGCGCCTGCGCGGCCGGAGTAATACCGCGCGCCATCGGGCAGCCGCGGCCGGCATTCACATCCGATTAAACAGATTTTGGGGACGATATGAAATTCGCGTTCGTTTTTCCTGGGCAGGGCTCGCAGGCGGTCGGCATGCTCAATGCATTCGCCGGTCAAGCAGTCGTGCGTGAGACGGTTCAGGAAGCCTCCGACGCACTCAACCAGGACCTCGGCAAGCTGATCGCCGAAGGCCCCGCCGAAGATCTCAATCTCACCACCAACACCCAGCCGGTCATGCTGACCGCGGCCTACGCTACCTATCGCGCGTGGCAGCAGGCGGGCGGCCCGGCGCCGGTGATCGTCGCCGGCCATAGCCTCGGCGAATACACGGCGCTCGTCGCGGCCGGCGCGCTAGCTTTCCGCGACGCGGTGCCGCTCGTGCGTTTTCGCGCGCAGGCGATGCAAACCGCGGTGCCGGTGGGCGAAGGCGGCATGGCCGCGATTCTCGGCCTCGACGACGACACGGTGCGCGCGGTCTGCGCGGAAGCGTCGGTCGCGGGCGTCGTCGAAGCGGTCAATTTCAATGCGCCGGCGCAAGTCGTGATCGCGGGCCACAAGGCCGCGGTCGAGAAAGCCTGCGAATTCGCGAAGGCGAAAGGTGCGAAGCGCGCGCTGCCGCTGCCGGTGTCGGCGCCGTTCCACTCGTCGCTGCTCAAGCCGGCGTCGGATCAATTGCGCGAATACCTCGCGAGCATCGACGTGCAGGTGCCGTCGATTCCCGTCATCAACAACGTCGACGTCGCCGTGGTCAACGAGCCGGCCAAAATCAAGGACGCGCTGGTGCGCCAGGCGGCTGGTGCGGTGCGTTGGGTCGAATGCGTGCAGGCAATGGCCGCGCAGGGCGTCACGCACGTGATCGAATGCGGCCCGGGCAAGGTCCTTGCGGGTTTGACCAAGCGCATCGACGGCAATCTCGGCGGCGCATCGGTGTTCGATCCAGCATCGCTCGAAGAAACGCTGAAGCTCGTGACGGCAGGCTGAGCGCTTTCGCGAGCGGGTATCGGCAGAGCCGTGCAGCGCTGGCGCGGCATCCCTCGACAGACGAATCAACAGGAATCAATGAGCCCTATTTGAAGGGCATCCGGACTGACAGATGGAAAAGACTCTCGACAAGCAGATCGCAATCGTAACGGGCGCATCGCGCGGCATCGGCCGTGCGATCGCGATGGAACTCGCGCGTCAGGGCGCGACGGTCATCGGCACCGCGACCAGCGAAAGCGGCGCGACGGCGATCACCGAGGCGTTCAAGGCGGCCGGGGTGAGCGGCCGCGGCGCGGTGCTCGACGTCAACGACGCGGCCGCGGCCGAAGCGCTGATCGACGGCACGGTCAAGGAATTCGGCGCGCTGAACGTGCTGGTGAACAACGCCGGCATCACGCAGGATCAACTGGCGATGCGCATGAAGGACGACGACTGGGACGCGGTGGTCGACACCAACCTGAAGTCGGTGTTCCGTCTGTCGCGTGCGGTGCTGCGCCCGATGATGAAAGCGAAGGGCGGCCGGATCATCAATATCACGTCGGTGGTCGGCTCGGCCGGCAACCCTGGCCAGATCAACTACGCGGCCGCGAAGGCGGGCGTCGCGGGCATGACGCGCGCGCTCGCACGCGAGATCGGCAGCCGTGGCATCACGGTCAACTGCGTGGCACCTGGCTTCATCGATACCGACATGACCAAGGCGCTGCCCGAAGAGCAGCAGACCGTGCTGAAAACGCAGATTCCGCTCGGCCGTCTCGGCAGCCCGGAAGACATCGCGCACGCGGTCGCTTTCCTCGCGTCGCCGCAAGCGGGCTACATCACCGGCACGACGCTGCACGTGAACGGCGGCATGTACATGCAATAACCAAATTCGGTTACTATCCGCGCCTTGATGCGTTCGCAGAAGCACGAGGCGCATGCGTTGACAGGAACCCGAAGCGCCGCTTTTTTGCCGGGTCAAACCTGATAAAATGCGCGCACCTGTATTTTTGAACTTCTTTTCCCTTGGAGGGGTAATGGACAATATCGAACAGCGCGTCAAGAAGATCGTCGCGGAACAACTGGGCGTTGCGGAAGCGGAAATCAAGAACGAAGCGTCGTTCGTGAACGATCTGGGCGCCGACTCGCTCGACACCGTTGAGCTCGTGATGGCCCTCGAAGACGAATTCGGCATGGAAATTCCGGATGAAGAAGCCGAGAAGATCACCACCGTTCAGCAAGCGATCGACTACGCTCGCGCGAACGTCAAGGCCTAAGGTCATTCGCGCCTGCGTTTCTGCACGGGTCGCGCATGACGCCCTGCCGTGCCGCTTGCCGGCGCCAGCAGGGTCGGCGCTATGGGGTGTGTCCATTGACACGCCATACGCCACGCCGCTCGCCACGCAGGAGCCAGCGATGTTGACAGCGCAACTTTCCGCGCGATTGCCGACTTAAACAGCCACAGGGCACACAGGGCGATTCCTGTGGCCGCTGTGGCTTTTGCTTTTGTCATCTATGAAAAAGGGGTTACCGTGAGCCGCCGTCGTGTTGTTGTTACAGGCCTGGGGCTGATTTCGCCTGTTGGCAATAATGTTGCCGATGGCTGGGCCAATCTGGTCGCCGGCAAGTCTGGGATTGCCAATATCACGAAGTTCGATGCGTCGAACTTCTCGACTCGTTTCGCCGGCGAGGTGAAGGGCTTCAATATCGAGGACTACATCCCCGGTAAGGAAGCGCGCCACATGGATACGTTCATCCACTACGGCGTGGCCGCGGGCATCCAGGCGATGCAGGACAGCGGGCTCGAAGTCACCGACGAGAATTCGGAGCGCATTGGCGTGGTGGTCGGTTCGGGCATCGGCGGTCTGCCGATGATCGAAATCACCCAAACCGAATTGCTCAATCGCGGCCCGCGCCGCATTTCGCCGTTCTTCGTGCCGGCTTCGATCATCAACATGATCTCCGGCCACCTGTCGATCAAGTTCGGCATCAAGGGTCCGAATCTGTCGATCGTCACCGCGTGCACGACCGGTCTGCACTGCATCGGCGAGGCTTCGCGCCTGATCGAATACGGCGACGCCGACGTGATGATTGCCGGCGGCGCGGAATCGACCGTGTCCCCGCTCGGTATCGGCGGCTTTGCGGCGGCGCGCGCGCTGTCGCAACGCAATGACGATCCGGCAACCGCCAGCCGTCCGTGGGACAAGGACCGCGACGGCTTCGTGCTCGGCGAAGGCGCGGGCGTGATGGTGCTGGAAGAATACGAGCACGCGAAGGCGCGTGGCGCGAAAATCTACGCGGAAATCGGCGGCTACGGCATGAGCGGCGATGCGTACCACATGACCGCGCCGCTCGAAGACGGCGACGGCGCACGCCGCTGCATGCTCGCAGCGCTGAAGAACGCGGGCATCAACGGCGATCAGGTGAACTACCTGAACGCGCACGGCACGTCCACGCCGCTCGGCGATCTGGCGGAAACGACCGGCATCAAGCGGGCGTTCGGCGACCACTCGAAGGACATGGTCGTCAATTCGACCAAGTCGATGACGGGTCACCTGCTGGGCGGCGCCGGCGGTCTGGAGTCGGTGTTCACGGTGCTCGCCGTGCATCACCAGGTCTCGCCTCCGACCATCAACATTTTCAACCAGGACCCGGCCTGCGATCTCGATTACTGCGCAAACACCGCGCGGGACATGAAGATCGACGTCGCGCTGAAGAACTCGTTTGGGTTCGGCGGTACGAACGGCACGCTGGTGTTCAAGCGCGCCTGATCACGGGTGACGCATCAGTTCGCGACGCCGGCTTCGCCGGCGCTTTCCCCCGGACCGGCAACGATGAGCAGGACGACGCAGCGGATTGCGTTGCGTCGCTCTCTCGCAATGCGTGCCGCGGCGGGGGCGTTCGTGCTGATTGCGACGTTAGCCGTTTATACCTGCCTCGCGCCGCGCTTTGGCGCGTGGCAGGCCGCTGCGTTGACGCTCGCCGTCGCAGCGGTCCTTGCACTGTGCGCGGCTAGGCATGACGCGGCGCAGCCCGCCGCGCTGCATGTCGCGATGGGCGAGATTTCCGCCTGGAACCGCGCAGGTGAATTGCTCGCGCGAGGTCGCGTCCTCGGTTGCGCGCAGTGGAGCAGCCGTTTGTTGGTGCTCGCGCTCGCGCCCGAGAGTGGTCGAAGGCGTGGCCTCATGCGTGCGTCGCTGGGCTGTACGCGCTCGCTGCTGCTCGCCGCCGACGCGCTGCCGCCCAATGTTTTCCGCGAACTTTCCGTGCTGGGCCGGCGTGCGGCCGGCGCCTGACTGTAACGACTGTAACCGCTGTTACCGTAGTAACGTGCCCTCACGAGGGGGACGCTACAATGGTCCCCCGCCATGCGCCCTATAGTTAACGGATTTATCAGGTGAGCGAAAAAGAAATTGATCAGGTGCTGGTCGAACGCGTCCAGAAGGGCGACAAGGCCGCGTTCGAGCTTCTGGTCTCCAAATACCACCGCAAGATTCTCCGGCTGATCTCGCGTCTCGTGCGGGACCCCGCCGAAGTCGAAGACGTCGCACAGGACGCATTTATCAAGGCGTATCGCGCATTGCCGCAGTTTCGCGGCGAGTCGGCGTTTTATACGTGGTTGTACCGGATTGCGGTAAATACCGCGAAGAACTACCTTGCCACCCAAGGCCGGCGCGCGCCGACCTCGACCGAAGCGGATGCTGAAGAAGCTGAAACTTTCTCCGACGCTGACCAACTAAGGGATATCAACACGCCTGAGTCGATGTTGATGAGCAAGCAGATCGCCGAGACGGTCAATGCTGCGATGGCGGTTTTACCGGAAGAATTGCGCACCGCCATTACCCTTCGAGAAATTGAGGGTTTGAGCTACGAGGAAATCGCTGAGATGATGGGTTGCCCGATTGGCACAGTCAGATCACGAATTTTCCGCGCTCGCGAAGCCATTGCGGCAAAATTGCGACCGTTGCTTGACACACCCGAAGGCAAGCGCTGGTAGAGGTTTTTGAACGTCCAGCGGGCTTGGCGGGGCAGCGGCGCAATATCTGGATTAGTGGTGTCACTACGGGGTATTTGGAAGATGGGGAGCATCATGGGGTCGGTCTCGATGCAATCGCAAGCGGGCTCGCGCGGCGAGCGTCTGTCCGCTTTCGTCGACGGTGAATTGTTTGGCGAAGAGCATCTGAATCTGGACAAGTTTCTTGCGGAACTGGACGGCGATGATCGCGTCGCCTGGTCGAGTTACCACCTGATCGGCGACGCGCTACGTTCCGACGATCTGGCAGTCAGCCCCGCACGGAGCAGCGCCTTTCTCAGCGGTTTTGCCGCGCGCCTCGAAAGCGAGCCGCATGTGCTGGCGCCAGCCGCCGCGTCCGCGTCGGTCACGCGCCGCCTGCTCGGGCTGCGCCGGCGAGTCGTGCCGGCTTTTGCCGTCGCTGCCGCGGCCGCTACCTTGACCTGGATCGTCATGCCGCAGCTGCAGGGCGTGCCGGGTGGCCCGGGTGCCCAGCTTGCTTCGCTCCAATCGCACGCCGACCCGGTGCAGCGTGTCGCCATGGCCTCGGTGCCCGCGCAAGACTCCAACATCATTCGCGACGCGAGCCTCGATCAATACCTCGAAGCTCATCAGCAATTCGCGCAGCAACCGGCGATGGCAGGCTCGATGCCGGTGATTCGTGCTGCCTCAGTCTCCACGCAGGGCCAATAGTTTGATGCAGACTCCGCGGTTCAATAAAACGACTATCTGGGGGCGGTTGCCAGCATTTCTGTTCTGTGCAGCCGTGTTGTTGTCCGCTACACCGCGGGTCTTCGCTCAAGACGATCCGGTCGTCGCCCGTCGCACGGCCGCGGAACTGCTCGACCGTATCCATCAGGCCGCCCAGCAGCAGAACTACGAGGGCGCCTTCGTCTATCAGCGCGGCAATTTCGTGCAGACGTCGCGCATCGCGCATTACTCCACGCATACGGACGGCGAGTTCGAGCAGCTCGAAAGCCTCGACGGCAAGCCGCGCAAAATGCTGCGCCACAACGACGACATGTACACGTTCCTGCCGGAACGGCGTATCGTGGTCTTCGAAAAGCGGCAGAACAAGGATTCATTCCCCGCGCTGCTGTCCGTGAACGGCGAGCAGGTACTGTCCGTCTACGAGCCGAAGATGCTGGGCGATGACCGCGTCGCGGGCGTCGACAGTCTCGTGATGGAACTCGATCCGAAAGACGCGTACCGGTTCGCGTACAAGCTGTGGGCCGACAAAACGACCGGTCTGCTGCTGCGCGCGCAGACGCTCGACCCGAGCGGCCAGGTGCTCGAGCAACTGTCGTTTTCGCAGGTCCGCATCGGCGTGCCGGTCGACAAGGCGGGCATCGTCAACGGCATCCGCAATCTCACGGGCTGGACGGTCGTGCGTCCGCCAGTCGAGCCGGTCGACATGGCCGCGCAGGGTTGGCTAATCAATCCGTCGGTGCGGGGTTTCCATATCATCCGTCAGTTGCGCCGTCCGATGGCCTCGCGCGAGGCGGGGCAGCCGCCGATCCCGGTCGACCAGGCCGTGTTTTCCGACGGCCTCGCGGCGATTTCGGTTTTCGTCGAGCCGGTCGAGAACAACACGCGCAAAGAGGGCACGGGCGATAGCGGCGCGACGCACGTCTTGGTCAAGCGTCAGGGTGACTTCTGGATTACCCTGCTCGGTGAGGTGCCCCAAACCACATTGCAGCAATTCGCGTCTGCCATAGAATACAAAGCTCCGAAGTAACCCTTCCGAATCCTGAAATCCCTCGGCTTGCTACGATATGACGACTTTCTCGGTGCGCAAATTCCTCGCGGCCGTAGTGGTGGCGGCGTGTTTGCCGCTTGTGCCGCATATGGCATCAGCGGCTCCCGCTGCCAATCTGCCCGACTTCACTGACCTCGTCGACAAGGTCGGCCCGGCGGTCGTCAACATTCGCACGACAACGCGCGTGTCGAACGGTAGTTCCCGCGGCGGCCTGCCGCCGGGTATGGACGACGGCGATATGTCGGAGTTCTTCCGGCGCTTCTTCGGGATTCCGTTGCCGCAGTCACCGCAATCACCGCGCGGTGGTGATAACGGCGGTGGCGGTGGAGGGGGGGGCGGCAGCGGCGGCAGCCCGGATTCACAGGACAACACCGACCCCGAACAGAACAGCGGGGTGGGCTCGGGCTTCATCCTGTCGGCGGACGGCTACGTGATGACCAACGCGCACGTCGTCGACGACGCGGACACGATCTACGTGACGCTGACCGACAAGCGCGAATTCAAGGCGAAGCTGATCGGGGTTGACGACCGCACCGACGTCGCGGTCGTGAAGATCAACGCGTCGAACCTGCCGACCATCACGATCGGCGATTCAAACAAGGTGCGCGTCGGCGAATGGGTCGTCGCGATCGGGTCGCCGTTCGGTCTCGAAAACACGGTGACGGCCGGTATCGTCAGCGCGAAGGGACGCGACACCGGCGACTACCTGCCGTTCATCCAGACCGACGTAGCCGTCAATCCGGGCAACTCGGGCGGTCCGCTAATCAACATGCAAGGCGAAGTGATCGGCATCAATTCGCAGATTTACAGCCGCACCGGCGGTTTCATGGGCATTTCGTTCGCGATTCCGATCGACGAAGCGATGCGGGTGGCCGATCAGCTGAAGAGTTCGGGCAAGGTGGTGCGCGGCCGCATCGCGGTGGCGATCGGTGAAGTGACGAAAGACGTCGCCGATTCGCTCGGCTTGCCGAAGGCGCAGGGCGCGCTCGTCAGCAGCGTCGAGCCGGGCGGCCCGGCCGACAAGGCCGGCGTGCAGCCGGGCGACATCATCCTGAAGTTCAACGGTCATCCGGTCGAGACCGCGACGGACCTGCCGCGCATGGTCGGCGATACGAAGCCGGGCACGAAGACGTCGATCTCGATCTGGCGCAAGGGTCAGACGCGCGAACTGCCGATCACGATCGCAGAAATGCAGGCGGACAAGGTCGCCAAAGCGGATCAGAAGAAGCCGCAGGCGCCGAAGCAGCGCGCGACCAACGCGCTTGGCATCGCGGTCAGCGACATTCCCGCCGATCAGCAGAAAGCGCTGAAGATTCAGAACGGCGTGCAGATCGACGCGGTCGACGGTCCGGCAGCCCGTGTCGGGCTCCAAAAGGGCGACATCATCTTGCGGGTTGGCGACACGGATGTAACGAGCGCGAAACAGTTCGACGAACTGACCTCACACCTCGATTCGCAGAAGATGGTCGCATTGCTGGTGCGTCGCGGCGACAACACGCAGTTTGTGCCGGTCCGTCCGCGCAGCGCGCAGAAATGACGAAGACGGCATCGCTCACGCTATATGGGCGCGCGTGGTGCCATCTGTGCGAGGACATGCGCGCCGCGCTCGAGCCGTTGCTGGCCGAGTTCGGTGCGCAACTGGCGGTGATCGACGTCGACAGCGATCCGTTGCTCGAAGCGCGTTACAACGAGCGGGTGCCGGTGCTGGTATGCGATGGCGTCGAGTTGTGCCACTACCATCTCGACGAAGCGCGAGTGCGCGCAGCATTGGCGGCGCATGCGTCGCGTGTGGCGGCGGCGTCCTGATATACATCCGCGCGGCATGGCGATTCGCGCGATCCATGCGCGTGTTTGTCGCGACTCGCTGCGATGCGCACGGTAAATTTCTCGCGTCCTCTACGCCATCTTGAGGCCCGCGCTATGCAAGATGCGCCGGCCGAGGGGCTTTTCGGCTAAAATAGATAGGTTTTTCACCTACTTACAAGGCGTGCTCCGCTATTGTCCGGGCGCGCCTTTTCGCTTGATCGGCACTGAATGGATCATATTCGTAACTTCTCGATCATTGCGCACATCGACCATGGCAAGTCGACGCTCGCCGATCGCATCATCCAGATTTGTGGTGGTCTGTCCGACCGCGAGATGGAAGCTCAGGTGCTCGACTCGATGGATCTCGAGCGCGAGCGCGGCATTACCATCAAGGCGCAAACCGCCGCGTTGTCCTATCGCGCGCGCGACGGCCGAGTCTACAACCTGAACATGATCGACACCCCCGGGCACGTCGACTTCTCGTACGAAGTCAGCCGCTCGCTGTCCGCGTGCGAAGGTGCGCTGCTCGTCGTCGACGCGAGCCAGGGCGTGGAGGCGCAAACCGTCGCCAACTGCTACACGGCCATCGAACTCGGCGTCGAAGTGGTGCCGGTGTTGAACAAGATCGATCTGCCGGCGGCGAACCCCGAAAACGCGATCGCCGAGATCGAGGACGTGATCGGCATCGATGCGACCGACGCCACACATTGCAGCGCGAAGACCGGCCTCGGCGTCGAAGACGTGCTCGAAGCGCTGATCGCGAAAGTACCGCCGCCGAAGGGCGATCCGGAAGCGCCGCTGCAGGCGCTCATCATCGACTCGTGGTTCGACAACTACGTCGGTGTCGTGATGCTTGTGCGCATCGTCAACGGCACGCTGCGTCCGAAGGACAAGATCCGCCTGATGGCAACCGGCGCGCAGTATCCGGTGGAACATATCGGCGTGTTCACGCCGAAGTCGAAGAATCTCGAATCGCTGTCGGCGGGGCAGGTGGGCTTCATCATCGCCGGCATCAAGGAACTCGCGGCGGCGAAGGTCGGCGACACGGTTACGCTGGCGAACCAGCCGGCGGCCGAGCCGCTGCCGGGCTTCAAGGAGGTGAAGCCGCAGGTGTTCGCGGGTCTCTATCCGGTCGAAGCGAACCAGTACGACGCGCTGCGCGACTCGCTCGAAAAGCTGAAGCTGAACGACGCGTCGCTGCAGTACGAGCCGGAAGTGTCGCAAGCGCTCGGTTTCGGGTTCCGCTGCGGCTTCCTCGGTCTGTTGCACATGGAAATCGTGCAGGAACGTCTCGAGCGTGAGTTCGACATGGACCTGATCACGACGGCGCCGACCGTGGTCTACGAAGTTCTGCAGCGCGACGGCACGACCCTGATGGTCGAGAATCCGGCCAAGATGCCGGAGCCATCGAAGATCGAGGAAGTGCGCGAGCCGATCGTCACCGTCAACCTCTACATGCCGCAAGACTACGTCGGCGCGGTGATCACATTGTGTACGCAGAAGCGCGGCAACCAGATCAACATGCAGTATCACGGTCGTCAGGTCCAGCTGACGTACGAAATCCCGATGGGCGAAGTCGTGCTCGATTTCTTCGATCGTCTGAAGTCGATTTCGCGCGGTTACGCGTCGATGGATTACGAGTTCAAGGAATACCGCGCGTCGGACGTCGTGAAGGTCGACATGCTGATCAACGGCGACAAGGTCGATGCGCTGTCGGTGATCGTGCATCGCTCGCAAAGCCAGTATCGCGGCCGCGAAGTGGCAGCGAAAATGCGCGAACTGATTCCGCGTCAGATGTACGACGTAGCGGTTCAAGCCACGATCGGTTCGAACATTATCGCGCGCGAAAACATTAAAGCGTTGCGTAAGAACGTGCTGGCAAAATGCTACGGCGGTGATATCACGCGTAAGAAGAAGCTGCTTGAAAAGCAGAAGGCAGGCAAGAAGCGAATGAAGCAGGTGGGCTCGGTTGAAATCCCGCAAGAGGCTTTCCTCGCTATTCTGCGTGTCGAAGACAAATAAGTTGAATAACGGAACCCTATGAATTTCGCGCTGATTCTTTTTGTGCTCGTCGTTTTGACGGGTGTCGCATGGGTCGCGGACAAACTGGTTTTCCTGCCGAAACGGCGCCGCGAGGCAGAAGCAGCAGTCGCCGAATTCGATCGTCAGCAGGCGCGCATCGGCGAGCGTTTCGCCGATGAAAACGCCGCGCAAACCCGCGCGCGTTTGCGGGACGACAAGCTGCGTCAGCCGTGGTGGCTTGAATATACGGCGAGCTTTTTTCCGGTGATTCTGGTGGTGTTCGTCGTGCGCTCGTTCGTGGTCGAGCCGTTCAAGATCCCATCCGGCTCCATGGTGCCGACACTGCTGGTGGGCGACTTCATCCTCGTCAATAAATTCGAATACGGTCTTCGTTTGCCGATCACCAACACGAGGATCACGCAGGGCCGTCCGGTCCAGCGCGGCGACGTGGTGGTGTTCCGTTATCCGAAAGACGAATCGGTCGACTACATCAAGCGTGTGATTGGCCTGCCGGGCGATGTGGTCGAGTATCAGGACAAGAAGTTGACCGTCAACGGCAAGCCGGTGCCAGAAACGCCGCTGCCCGATTATCTCGACGAAGAGCGGCTCGGCTATGCGAAGCAGTTCCAGGAAGATATCGACGGCCGCAAGAACGCGATTCTGAATAATCCGGCGGTGCCGCCGTTCATCGTTGGTGCGGAAGACTTCCCCTATCGCGACAACTGCCAATACAACGCACGTGGCGTGATCTGCAAAGTGCCGCCGGGCAACTTCTTCATGATGGGCGATAACCGAGACAACAGCGCGGATAGCCGGTACTGGGGTTTTGCGCCTGAACGCAATATCGTCGGCCGCGCATTTTTCATCTGGATGAACTTCAGCGATCTGCGACGCATCGGCTCCTTCCAGTGAGTCGTGTGCATTGATCGCTTCGTGATCACTTCATGAGCGATCACGCGCCGCGCGAATAACCGGCACCGGTTATCTCGGTCGCGGCGTGTTGTCATGCTACTTTAAGAACTCGCGGTAACGTCGCTTCACCACGCTTTTTCCTCTGGCGCCCCGCCTTTCCGCCGGGTCAGGCGCCCGCGTTATACTCTGCCCATGCCTCTATCTCCGTTGGAAAGCCGTTTGCGCTATGAATTTCGCAATGCGGAATTGCTGCGCCAGGCTTTAACACACCGCAGTCACAGTTCCACGCACAACGAACGGCTCGAATTTCTCGGCGACTCCGTTCTGAATTGCGCGGTGGCTGCGCTTTTGTTCCAACGTTTCGGCAAACTCGACGAAGGCGATCTGTCGCGCGTGCGTGCCAATCTGGTCAAACAGCAGTCCCTTTACGAGATTGCTCAGGCACTCAATATCTCCGAGGGCCTGCGCCTCGGCGAGGGTGAACTGCGCAGCGGCGGCTTCCGCCGGCCGTCCATCCTCGCGGATACGCTCGAGGCGGTGCTCGGTGCGATATTTCTCGACGGCGGCTTCGACGCTGCGCAGACGGTCATCAAACGCCTCTACGTGCCAATCCTCGACCATATCGACCCGCGTACGCTCGGCAAGGACGCTAAGACGCTGCTGCAGGAGTATCTGCAGGGCCACAAGATTGCGTTGCCTACCTATACGGTCGTCGCCACCCATGGTGCGGCGCACAATCAGCAATTCGAAGTCGAATGCACGGTGCCAAAGCTCGACGTCAAGGTGTCCGGCTCGGGCGCGAGCCGTCGCGCGGCGGAGCAGGCGGCCGCAAAGAAAGCGCTCGACGAAGTAATGGCCGCGGCGCCTGCCGTAGTTGCGAAGCCGAAACGTTCGAAAAGCGCGCGCGCCGCGAAAAACGCCGAGCAGGACATCGTGCCGGGTGTGACCGGCGTGCAGGCCGCACTGGATTTACGCACACCGGATCGCAAGAGCGCGCGCGGCGAAGGGCGGGCGCCTGCTGCGGTTGAAGCCCACGCCGACAAGTCTGCCGTGGAAAAGTCAGCGGTTGAAAGGCCTGCAGCCGAGCGTGCAGCGCCGGGCGCCGCCGGTGCGCCGTTGGCCGTCATCCGTGCCGCGCATGTGGAGTACAGCGGACATGACAAGCCGGAGCGCGCCGAGAAGTCCGAAAAGGCGGAGAGAGCCGACAAGGTTTCGGTGCACTCAGGCGAGAAACCTGTCGACAAGCCGGCCGAAAAACACTCAGCGGACAAAACCCCCGACGTCAAAGCCGACGCGCCGTCACACGCGCGCAGCGCAGAGCGTCAGCGTAACCGCGAAGCCGCGCCGGGCACTACCTCATCGAGCGTTTCCGCCGCGCCCGCGTCGGTTGTCTCGGCGGCCCCGGCGGCACCTGCCGAACACGAACCCGGCGTCGCCGGCGCGGTGCAAACGCGCGTCGCCGATGCGGGCCATTGATTGCCATCGGCGTGCGCGTCGCGCGCGCCGACCTGAACCTGCCGTAGTCCGAATATGAACGCTCCCACTCCCACTGGTTTTCGCTGCGGCATGGTCGCGATCGTCGGCCGCCCGAACGTCGGCAAGTCCACGCTGATGAACGCGCTGGTCGGCCAGAAAGTCAGCATCACGTCGCGCAAGGCGCAGACCACGCGCCATCGCATCACCGGTATCAACACGCTCGAAGACGCCCAGTACATCTTCGTCGACACGCCCGGTTTCCAGACCAGGCACAGCGGCGCGCTGAACCGCTCGCTGAATCGCGCCGTCACGTCGACGCTGACCTCGGTCGATGCGATCCTGTTCGTCATCGAAGCAGGCCGCTTCGGCCCCGACGACCAGAAGGTACTCGACCTGATCCCTGCGAAGGTGCCGACGTTGCTGATCGCGAACAAGCTCGATCGCGTGTCGGATAAAGACTCGCTGTTCCCGTTCATGCAGCAGATGAGCACGCTGCGCGAGTTCAACGAGATCGTGCCGCTGTCGGCGAAAAATACCGACGACATCAAGCGTCTGATGGCGACCATCAAGCCGTTCCTGCCGGAAGGCGAGCCGATCTACGGCGAGGACGACCTGACCGATCGCAGCGAGCGCTTCCTTGCGGCCGAAATCCTGCGCGAGAAAGTCTTCCGCTGGACCGGCGACGAACTGCCGTACACCAGCACCGTGCTGATCGACAAGTTCGAAACCGAAGGGCGACTGCGCCGTATCTTCGCGACGATTCTCGTCGATCGCGACATGCACAAGGCGATGATCATCGGCCAGAAGGGCGCGAAGCTGAAGCAGATCAGCACCGAGGCGCGCCTCGACATGGCGAAGCTGTTCGACGGGCCGGTGTATCTCGAGACCTTCGTCAAGGTGAAGAGCGGCTGGGCCGACAACGAAGCCGGGCTTCGTGCGTATGGGTACGAATGACGCGTGGATGACGCTCAATTCAGACGAAGCTCCGCACCAACCGGAGCACGAGCCGTCGCGGCCCGCGCGTAGCGCGAGGAAGTCGTCGGCTCAGGCAAAAGGCGCGAAAAGCGCGAATAGCGCGCCCGCCGACGATGGCGAGCCGCGCAAAGCGCAAGCGCGTCGCGCGCCGCGCACCTCCACATCCGAATACCGGATCACCGAGCAGCCCGCGTTCGTGCTGCATAGCTACCCGTATCGCGAGACCAGCCTGATCATCGACGTGCTGTCGCGCGATCACGGTCGTCTCGCGCTCGTCGCGAAGGGCGCAAAGCGCCCGCACTCCGCGTTGCGCGGCGTGCTGCAAACGTTCCAGCCTTTGTCGCTCGCATGGTCGGGCAAATCTGAAATGCGCACGCTGACCGGCGCCGAGTGGGTCGGCGGCATGCTGCCGCTGACCGGCGATGCGCTGCTGTGCGGTTTCTATGTCAACGAACTGCTGGTGCGCTTCTGTGCGCGCGAAGACCCGCATCCGCAGTTGTTCCATCACTACGTCGTCACGCTGACGCGTCTTGCGCACGATGAGCCGCCCGTGCAGGTGCTGCGCTCGTTCGAGCGCGTGCTGCTGCGCGAGACCGGCTACGCGATGGCGCTCGACCGCACGGTCGCGCGCAAGGCCGTGCTCGCCGACGGCCGCTACGTGTTCGATCCCGAGCGCGGCGTGCGCGAGGCATCGGACGAATGGCCCGCGCAGTGGCCGGTGGTATCGGGACAAACCTTGCTCGATATGGAAAAGGACGATTACCATCGAGCGCAGACCGTCGCGCAGAGCAAAACGCTGATGCGCTTCCTGCTCAACACCTATCTCGGCGGCGCGCCGCTTGCTACCCGCCAGATCCTGATCGACCTGCAGAACTTATGAGCTTCTTCCTGACTTCGCCGACCGTGATCGACCTCGGCGTGAATATCGACCACGTTGCCACGCTGCGCAACGCGCGTGGCACGTCCTATCCCGATCCGATCCGCGCCGCGCTGATGGCCGAAGAAGCCGGCGCCGATGCGATCACGCTGCACCTGCGCGAAGATCGCCGGCATATCGTCGACGCCGACGTGCACAAGCTGCGTCCGCTGCTGAAAACGCGTATGAATCTCGAATGCGCGGTCACGGCCGAAATGCTCGACATCGCGTGCGAAGTGCAGCCGCACGACGTGTGCCTCGTGCCGGAAAAGCGCGCGGAGCTGACGACCGAAGGCGGTCTCGACGTCGCCGGCCAATTCGAGGCGGTGCGCGCCGCATGCAAGCAACTGGCGGATGCCAACTCGCGCGTGTCGCTGTTCATCGATCCCGACGAAACGCAGATTCGCGCCGCGCACGAAGCCGGCGCACCGGTGATCGAGCTGCACACCGGGCGTTACGCGGAAGCGCACGTTCCCGCCGAACAGCAGCGCGAATACGAGCGCATCGTGCGCGCGGTCGAATTCGGCACGACGCTCGGCCTCAAGGTGAACGCGGGCCACGGCCTGCACTACACGAACGTGCAGCAGATCGCGGCTATCGACGGCATCGTCGAACTCAACATCGGCCATGCGATCGTCGCGCACGCGATCTTCGCGGGCTGGGATAACGCGGTGCGCGAGATGAAGGCGATCATGGTCGCCGCGCGTCTCGGCGCGCGCGCGTAATCCAACCTCGCGACGGACGCACGCATGGCAATCTACGGAATCGGCACCGACATCGTTCAGGTCAGCCGTGTCGCAGCGGTGATGACTCGCACCAATGGCCGTTTCGCTGAGAAGGTGCTCGGTCCCGACGAACTTCGCGTCTACCACGCGCGTCAGGCCCGTTCGGCGGCGCGCGGTCTCGCGTTTCTCGCGACACGTTTTTCGGCGAAAGAGGCGTTCTCGAAGGCAATCGGCCTCGGCATGCACTGGCCGATGAGCTGGCGCGCGTTGCAGACGCTGAACCGGCCGAGCGGCGAGCCGATGGTGGTCGCCTCCGGCGAGCTGGCCGACTGGCTCGACGCGCGCGGCATCACGGCGCGCGTGACGATCAGCGACGAGCGTGATTACGCGGTGTCGTTCGTGATCGCCGAGACGCAGCGGCCCGACGAGACGGAAGGTTCGTTTGCCGCGCCGGCGTCGCGGGCTTCGTCCGCACACTCCGCCACCGAATAAAAACGTTGAACGCGGCCGCTGACAGTCGCGTTTGTCTTTGCGTCAGACTCTTTTCCAGCGGAATTCGATGAAAACCACACCCGGACCGGTGATGCTCGACGTGGTCGGCAAAACGCTGAACCGCGATGACAAAAGGCGTCTCGCGCACCCGATGACCGGCGGCGTGATCCTGTTCGCGCGCCATTATGAGAGCCGCACGCAACTGGTCGCGCTGACCGATGCGATCCGCGCGATTCGCCCGGATCTGCTGATCGCGGTCGATCACGAAGGCGGCCGCGTGCAGCGCTTTCGTACCGACGGCTTCACGGTGCTGCCGTCGATGGGCAAGCTCGGCGCGTTGTGGGACGAGGACGTGCTGCACGCGACGAAGGTGACGACCGCGGTCGGCTACGTCCTCGCCGCGGAATTGCGCGCATGCGGTGTCGACATGAGCTTCACGCCAGTGCTCGACCTCGACTATGGGCACTCGCAGGTGATCGGCGATCGCGCGTTCCATCGCGATCCGCGCGTGGTCGCGCTGCTCGCGAAGAGCCTCAATCACGGTCTCGCGCTCGCCGGCATGAGCAACTGCGGCAAGCATTTTCCGGGGCACGGATTCGCGCAGGCCGATTCGCACGTCGCGATGCCCGTCGACGAACGCCCGCTCGACGAGATCCTCGGCAACGACGTCGCGCCGTACGACTGGCTCGGTCTGTCGCTTGGCGCGGTGCTGCCCGCGCACGTCGTCTATCCGGCGGTCGATGCGAAACCGGCCGGCTTCTCGCGCATCTGGTTGCAGGACATCCTGCGCGGCAAGCTCGGCTTCGAAGGCGCGATCTTCAGCGACGATCTATCGATGGAAGCCGCGCGCCAGGGCGGCACGCTGACCGAAGGCGCGCAAGCCGCGCTGAAGGCCGGCTGCGACATGGTGCTGATCTGCAACCAGCCGGACGAAGCGGAGAAGGTGCTCGACGCACTGCGTGCCACGCCGTCGAAAGAATCGCTGCGGCGGCTGAAGCGCATGCGGCCGCGCGGCAAGGCGCTCACGTGGAGCAAGCTGATGGCCGAGCCACGGTACGCCGAAGCGCAGAAGCTGGTTCGCAGTACGTTTGCATAAATGGCAATGGCGCCTTGAAGCCATTCAAGGCGCCATTTTTTTATCAGCTCCGACTGGCTCGAACCGCCGTCGAGCATTCGCTCAGTTCAAGCGCATGCGCTGCAGCTTGTTGTAGAGCGTCTTCGGGCTGATTCCCAGCAACGACGCTGCGCGATGCCGCGTGCCGCCGACCGCATCGAGCGTCGCTCGAATCAGCATTTCTTCGACATCCGCGAGCGGCGTGCCGACCGTCACCTGAACGCGGCTGCCGTTCAGCTCGCGGCCGTTGGCCGTGCCGGCTTCGTCGGCGCGCAACGATTCGATCACGTCGCCGGATGCCTGATAGGCGCGCCGCACGCGTTCCTGCAGCTCGCGCACGTTGCCCGGCCAGTCGTACGCAAGGCATTCGCGCAGGAAGTTCGGCCCGGCCTGCTTCGCGACCTCGGGCGTGCCGCGCGCGGTCGCTTCCACATTCAGTTCGTCGACGACTGCCTGCGCGATCAGCACCGGATCTTCGCCGCGCTCGCGCAGCGGCGGCAGGTTGACCGCGGCGGCTTCGAGACGCAGCGCGAGGTCCTGATGCAGCGAGCCGTCCGCGACCGCCGCGCGCGGCGGTTTGCGCGTCGACGCGATCAGTCGGAAGTCGGTCACGATCTGGTTGCTACCGCCCACGCGCATAAAGGTCTGCGAATCGAGCGCGCGCAACAGCGCTTCCTGCTGCGCGCGCGGCAGCTCGGTGATTTCGTTGATGAACAGCGTGCCGCCGCTCGCCTGTTCGAAGAGGCCTGGCTCGCGCTGCTCGGCGCCGCCGAATGCGCCGCGTTCGTGGCCGAACAGCACGCTGTCGAGCGAGCGATTGAGGCCGCCGGCGGCCGCGCCGCGGCAATCGAAGGTGACGAATGGGCCTTTGCGACGGCGGCTCATGTCGTGCAGCGTGTGCGCGGCGATCTCCTTGCCGGTGCCGGCTTCGCCGGAGATCAGCACCGCCGCTTCGGTCGGTGCAAGCCGCTCGATCGTGTCGTACACGTGCTGAATCGTGCTGCTGCGGCCGAGCATCGAACCGAAGCGTCCCAGTTGACGCAGCGATGCGCGCAGCGCCTGGACCTCCTCGGTCAGTTCATAAGGCCGCGGAATGCGCGCGAGCAGGCTGCGCAGACGCGGGATGTTGACCGGCTTCAGCAGATAGTCCCAGATACCGTGCCGCAAGCCCTCGATCGCACTCTCGACGGTCGCATTGCCGGTCATCACGATCACCGGAAGCGCGCCGCCTGGCGGATGCGCGGGCAGATGCTGCAACAGATCGAGTCCGCTGCCATCCGGCAGATTCAGGTCGACGAGCACGACGTCCGGAATGAAGCGCGTCAATGCGCCGCGCGCCTCGGCGAGCGTAGTCGCGGTGTCGACTGAAAAGCCGTCGGCGGCGAGGATTGCCGACAGCCCGGACAGGCTATTGGGATCGTCTTCAACAATCAGGGCGTGTGGCATGGCGAGCGCAATTTTATGAATGGGTTGAATGCCCGGCGCGCCGCCAACGCTGATGGCGCGCACCGCGGGCTCCTGGGGGCTCGATGACAGGGCTAAACGAACGGTCCTTGTACGGTGAAAAAACGACAGCCGCCGGCACTGCGTCTTGAGCGGCGCGGGCCGGCGCCTGTAGTTCCTTCACTGCTCCTGTCAGAAATCCCGGTTGCTATCGAAAAACCGGCGCACTTCGAGTTCCGCCTGTTCACGGGTTTTGCCATAGCGTTCCTGAATCAGACCGGCGAGCTTGTCGGCCCGGCCTTCGGCCTTGGTCAACTCGTCGTCGGTCAGTTCGCCCCATGCGGCCTTCGCCTTGCCGACCATCTGTTTCCATTTACCTTCAGCAATGTCGTTGTTCATGGTGGCTCTCCCAAGGAAGAAATTGAGCGGTACTCGCGTAACTCTCTCCACCTAGCAGGGATCGTGCCAAAAAGCTTGGATGAAATGGATCAAGGGCCTGCCGCGCGCGCGACGCGAATTCAGAATGTCGCGATGGCAATTTTGAGAAATTTGCCGGTAAAGTTTTCCTAAACCATACACGGCGCGACGGAAAAGAAAAAGCGCCCAAAAATTGAGCGCTCTGGGTGCAGGCCGGCAGGGCGCCGGCGCTGGCGGGGTGACGCAGGCCGCCGTTTAGGCGCGGCTGCGGTACTCGTGCGTACGGGTGTCGATTTCGATCTTGTCGCCGATGTTGCAGAAGAGCGGCACTTGCAGCTCGAAGCCGGTGTTCAGCTTGGCGTTCTTCAGGACCTTGCCCGACGACGTGTCGCCCTTGACTGCCGGTTCCGTGTAGATGATTTCGCGAACCAGCGTGGTCGGCAGTTCGACTGAGATGGCCTTCTCGTTGTAGAACACGACTTCGCAAGCCATGCCGTCTTCGAGGTAGTTCATCGCGTCGCCCATCATTTCGGCTTCGACCTCGTACTGGTTGTAGTCGGCGTCCATGAACACGTACATCGGGTCGGCGAAGTACGAGTAGGTCACTTCCTTGCGCTCGAGCACGACGACGTCGAACTTGTCGTCCGCCTTGTACACGGTTTCCATGCCTGCGCCGGTCAGCAGGTTCTTGAACTTCATTTTTACGACGGCGGAGTTACGGCCCGATTTGTTGTATTCGGCCTTTTGCACGACCATTGCGTCTGCGCCGATCATCACGACGTTGCCGGTGCGGAGTTCCTGTGCGGTCTTCATAAAACTGTCCTGTACGAGATAGATAGCTTAACTGTTGCTCAACGGCATAGGTGCCAAGCGGCTTTGGCGTTTCGCCCACCGCCTGCCGCGCGCAGCGACCGCAGCCCGGATGCGTGAAACGGGACCGGCTCACGGCGAAAATCGCGGCGTGATGCCCCGGCGGTTCCACCTGTCCGTTACCTGAGTTTTTACCCTGTTCGGGCGTGTACACGAGTGGCGCCGATCTGCAACACGCCCAAACATACGTCCCTTTTTTGACATTCGCGTGCCCGACCAGGAGATTGGGACACGTGCTGTGTTTTTCGAGGGGACCGGTCAGACGGGCTGACCATGGGGTTGTTGCTCGAATCGGGCCGCGCTTGCGTCGTCGGCCGTTGGATAACCGCTTATTTTAACTGAGTTTTTGCGAACGAGGTCAGATTTCCGGCGAGATCGCCGACTTGCGCGAGTTCGACCGCCCAGGCGGCGGCGCGCCGCTTAAGCGCCGGGTAGTGGCGCTGGAATTCCGCCCAGTCCGGCTGACCCGCGCCGTTCCACGCGTGCCAGAAACGCCCGAGCGCGGCGCGGGCGTCCCTGGACAGCGTGCGCGTGTAGTGCGCGAGCGCGGCGTCGAGCTTTGGCAGATGGGCGTCGTCGGCCTGCGGATAGATGTGCCAGACGAACGGCTTGGCGGCCCACTGCGCGCGCACGAACGAGTCCTCGCCGCGGACGAAATTGATGTCGCTCGCCCATAGCAGTGCGTCGTAGCCCGGCTGTTCGGTGAAGGCGAGTGCGTGCGCGCTGAGGTTGCCGCGCGTCGCATGGGTGCCCGCCGCAAACGACGGTAGGCCGAAAAAACGCGCGAGCGCGCCGGAAATGCGACCTTCGGGCACCAGCAGCACGATCGGGCTTGCGCTGTCGTGCCATTGTTCGAGCAGACTGTCGACGGCCGGGTTTTCGTATGCGAACAGCGAAACGACGGTCGCGTCGGGGGGCGGCGGCGCGAGGCCCGTGACGTTGCGCCACCAGGCGGTGCGCGCGGCCGGCGAGCCTTCGAACGCGGCGCGCGCCGCGTCGAGATCGCGCTCCTTCAAGACGCCACCGGTGCCGGGGCCGAGGCCGGGAAAAAAGAAGATCTTGCTGAGCGCGTAGCGCGGATGCGGCGACGGCCGCAAATGAAAATCGGCGATCCAGTCCTCGGCGCTCAGATATTCGAGGTTGAACCACAGCGGCGCGCGCGCACGCTCGGCCATCGCCGTGATATAGACGGGAGGCAGTTCGCAGCCGAACGCCTCGATCACGACGTCGGCGACTTCGAGCGTGTCGCCCGCATGGGACGGCTCGTGCCAATGCTCGATGACAATGCCGTCGAGCGTTTGCCGCGCACGCTCGAGCACGAGCGACGGGCACAGCTTCTTGAACGCATGCAGATCGTCGACGAACACGCGCACCTGCCAGCCATGCTCGTGCGCGAGTTGGCGCGCGAGGCGCCAGCACACGCCGATGTCGCCGAAATTGTCGATGACCGCGCAGAAGATATCGCAGGCGATCGGGTTGGCAGGGGCGGCGGGTGATCCGGAAGCGGGTGCGACGGAGGACATGGCGGCTCGGCTGGCTCGGTGACTCCGGCGACGCGGAGCGGGTTCGAACGAACGCGGAATGTTCTAAACTGGCGATTCTAAAGCCTCGCTCGCGATCGCGCGCGCCGTTTGTCCGCCACGCGGGCCGCATGGCGCGACGCGCGACACGACCCGCGGTGCATGGTGCCGGGCACCCGCCGGCGCAGTCGGCGCAATCGGTGCAATCGGTGCAATCGGTGCAAGCGGCGAGACAGCGCGAGACAGACCCACCCCCAATCGATCCCGCATGACCGAACCCGAAGCAACCCACGCCCCCGACACCTTCGAGCCGAAAAAAGTGCTCGGCCAACTGCCGCATCTGCCCGGCGTTTACCGCTATTACGACATGAGCGGCGTGGTGCTCTACGTCGGCAAGGCGCGCGATCTGAAGAAGCGCGTATCGAGCTATTTCACGAAGACGCAGCTGTCGCCGCGTATCGCGATGATGGTCACGCGCATCGCGCGCATCGAGACGACGGTTACGCGTTCCGAGGCCGAGGCGCTGCTGCTCGAAAACAACCTGATCAAGGCTCTCACCCCGCGGTACAACATCCTGTTTCGCGACGACAAGTCGTATCCGTATCTGAAGCTGACCGGCCACAAGTTTCCGCGCATGGCCTATTACCGCGGCTCGGTCGATCGCAAGAACCAGTACTTCGGTCCGTTCCCGAGCGCGTGGGCGGTGCGCGAGAGCATCCAGATCCTGCAGCGCGTGTTCCAGTTGCGCACCTGCGAGGACTCGGTGTTCAACAACCGGACGCGGCCGTGTCTGCTGCATCAGATCGGCCGCTGCACGGCGCCGTGCGTTGCGAATATCAGCGAAGAGGACTACGCGCGCGACGTCGCCAACGCGTCGCGCTTTCTGCTCGGCCGCCAGGGCGAGGTGATGAAAGAGCTCGAGCAGAAGATGCACGCGTTCGCGAGCGAGCTGAAGTTCGAACAGGCCGCGGCGGTGCGCAACCAGATGAGCTCGCTGTCGACGGTGCTGCATCAACAGGCGATAGAAGTCGGCAGCGATAGCGACGTCGACATTCTCGCCGTGGTCGCGCTGGGCGGCCGCGTGTGCGTGAATCTCGCGATGGTGCGCGGCGGGCGGCATCTCGGCGACAAGGCGTACTTTCCCGCGCACGTGGAGAGCGCGTTGACGGCGGAAGAAGGCGGGCTCGAAGAAGATGGCGATCAGGACGATGCTTCGGCGGGTGGGCAAGCGGTCGCGCCGTCGGCCGCAGCGGCGAGGGCCACGGCCGATGCGCTCGCGATCGCGCAGGACATGCCATCGGAAGACGACGACACCGATGGTAGTGACGAAGAAGCGCTCGACGAGGCTACCGAAGCGACCGCGGACGCCATCAGCGACGAAGGCACGGACGAAGGCGCCGACGGGAACCCAGAATCCGGCCCGGCGGCGAAGGGGCGCAAAGGCCGCGCGCCCGGCGGCGTCGAATCCGAAGTGCTCGAAGCGTTCATCGCGCAGCATTACCTCGGCAATCGCGTGCCGCCGGTGCTGGTGGTCAGCCACGCGCCGGCGCGCGAACTCGTCGACGTGCTGATCGAGCAGGCGGGCCACAAGGTGAGCGTGCTGCGTCAACCGCAGGGACAGCGGCGCGCGTGGCTCGCGATGGCCGAGCAGAACGCGCGGCTCGCGCTCGCGCGGCTGCTCTCCGAGCAGGGCTCGCAGCAGGCGCGCACGCGCGCGCTGACCGACACGCTCGGCATGGAGTGCGACGACCTCGCGCATCTGCGCATCGAATGCTTCGACATCAGCCACACGATGGGCGAGGCGACGCAGGCGTCGTGCGTCGTCTATCACCACCATAAGATGCAGTCGTCCGAGTATCGCCGCTACAACATCACCGGCATCACGCCCGGCGACGATTACGCGGCGATGCGCCAGGTGCTCACGCGCCGCTACGAGAAGATGGTCGCGCAAGCCGCCGCGAACGCGAGCGACGAAGCCGCCGAATCGCAAAGCGACGCGGCCGCCGATCCGTCGCTCGCCGCCGATGCCGCCGAGCCGGCCGCGGCCGGCGGCGTGCTGCCGACCATCGTGCTGATCGACGGCGGCAAGGGGCAGGTGGAGATCGCGCGGCAGGTGTTCACCGAGTTGGGGCTCGATACCGGCATGCTGGTCGGTGTCGCGAAGGGCGAGGGGCGCAAGGTCGGTCTCGAGACGCTGATTTTCGCCGACGGCCGTGCGCCGCTCGAACTCGGCAAGGAAAGCGCCGCGCTGATGCTGGTCGCGCAGATCCGCGACGAAGCGCACCGCTTCGCGATCACCGGCATGCGCGCCAAACGCGGCAAGACACGCCAGACCTCGCGGCTCGAAGAACTCGAGGGCGTGGGGGCCAAGCGGCGTCAACGCCTGCTCGCCCGGTTTGGCGGCTTGCGCGGTGTGGTGGCGGCGAGCGTCGAGGATCTCGCGAGCGTTGAAGGTATTTCGCAGGCGCTCGCCGAGCAGATCTACCGGCAACTGCATTGAATCGACGAGCCGCGCCGCGCTGTTATCGGCACGATGGCTCGCTGGAGCTGACGCATCGCGCTGCGCAAGCGCCGGGTCCGCACCCGTGCCAGGCGCAGCCCGCTTGCCGCTTCCGCGCGGCCATGCCCGGGCCGCTTGCTTGTGGCAGGCCTTGTGACACGGCACAATTGCAACTCACTTGTCAGACGCTGCGCCTGCCCCCATGCCGTTTAATTTCCCGATATTCCTGACCTGGCTGCGGATCGTGCTGATTCCGCTCGTCGTCGGTGTGTACTATTTACCTGACATGATGATGAGTCCAGTGCACCGCAATCTCGCGGCCGCGACGATCTTCATCCTGGCGGCGCTCACCGACTGGTTCGACGGCTTTCTGGCCCGCAAATGGAATCAGACCTCGGCCTTCGGCGCGTTTCTCGATCCGGTCGCGGATAAGCTGATGGTCACTGCGGCGCTGCTCGTGCTCGTGCAGCTCGCGCGGATCGATTCGGCGATCGCGCTCGTGATCGTCGGACGCGAAATTGCGATCTCGGCGCTGCGCGAATGGATGGCGCAGATCGGCGCATCGAAGAGCGTTGCTGTGAACTCGCTCGGCAAGTTCAAGACCGCTTGCCAGATGGTCGCGATTCCGATGCTGCTGTTCTATGGTCCGCTGCCACTCGGCGGCGGCGTGACGGTCGACACACGGGTGTGGGGCCTGTGGCTGATCTATCTGGCCGCGTTCCTGACGATCTGGTCGATGCTTTACTACATGAAGCTCGCGTGGCCGCAGATTCGCGAGCGCGGTGGTGTCGCGTGATGGCGTGAACAAAAGGAGCGCGCGGACGCAAAAGTGTGTTCGAACGCTTCGCTACTACGAGCGAAACATTTCTTTAAAACAGATGGGCCAAAAGGGGTTGACACGTTTCAGTCGTTTCTCCATAATCTCGTTTCTCCGATGCACGCAACGCGAAACACCGGAGACGCATTTAAAGCAGTAGCAGTAAATGCAGTACGACGCGGGAATAGCTCAGTTGGTAGAGCGCAACCTTGCCAAGGTTGAGGTCGCGAGTTCGAGCCTCGTTTCCCGCTCCAGTTTTCGAAGCATCGCGTTGTTTGGCGAAGTAAAAAACGCAGCGCGGTGTGAAGCAGTTCAATGCGGGAGTAGCTCAGTTGGTAGAGCGCAACCTTGCCAAGGTTGAGGTCGCGAGTTCGAGCCTCGTCTCCCGCTCCATACATCAGGGGAAGCAACGCTTCCCTTTTTGTTTGGAAGGCCGGTCGTTCTGAACTTTCCAGAGCTTCGGTTCTTCTGGTGACCACCAGATAAATCTGCGAACCGGTGTCTAGGTTCCAGTCCGCTTGCGGCGCGATAGCAAAGCGGTTATGCAGCGGCCTGCAAAGCCGTTTAGGCCGGTTCGACTCCGGCTCGCGCCTCCAGTCTTTGATGTAAAACAAAAGCCCCGACTTGTCGGGGCTTTTGTTTTTTCTATTCCTCTTTCGCCAGATTTTGTCGACCGTCATCAGCGATGTGAGCGGACCGGTCGATCCCATCGCGCGCTGTAAACGTTGCTTCGAATCAATCAGAAATGGAGCGCGGATTTGATCGACGGCAGGGCAGCGTTGTTCTGGACGTAACACCACCGCATTTTTCGGTGTATCGCTATTACCGCGTTTGACTCCGGCTCACACATGAGCAGCGCATTCTGATTAATGGCGTGTCCGGCTCGCGGAGAAGGACAAAGCACGTCGGCGCGCCGCATCCGGAACGGACGATAGAATCACGGCACCGTCATCGCCCGCTCTCATTGAAGCCGCATGTATTTCCAGCTCACCGGCACGCAGGTCCGCTTGCTCGGCTCGATGCATCTGTTTCCCGTGACGAGCCGTCGAACGCCGCCATGGATCGCCGAGGCCAATGACTGGGCTGACGCGCTCGTATTCGAGTCCGATCCAGCGACGATCCTGCCGTTTCTCAAAGCCGACGCACACCCCGCTGCCGCACAACTGCGGCCCTTGATGCGCGATGAAGCCTGGACGCAACTGCAGGCGCTATGGCCAACCGATGATCTGCTCGCGCCGCTTGAAACACTGCGCCCGTGGGCCGCGCTGATCGTCGCGCCGACGCTGCTGCAGCAGGTTGTCGAGGGTGTCGAGCCGCGCATGTTGCGCTCGGCGCTCGCACAGGCGAAGCCGTATCGCTATCTCGAGTCCGCACAGGACGTCGCTGTCACGCTCGAATCGATTCCGCTCGAAGCGATTGCCCCCGCGCTCGACATGCTGATGGCCGATCGTGGCGAGCCGCAGCGCACGCTCGAACGGATGCACGCGGCGTGGCTGGACGGCGATCTGCAAGCGATACAGCAAATCGCCGTCGAATCACCGATGTTCAATCTGCCCGGCATCCGTCAGGCGATCCTCGACGTGCGCAATCGCGCATGGGCCGCGCGGCTGAACGAATTGCTGGACGTGCGCGAGCGCACGCTGGTGGTCGTCGGCGCGCTGCATCTGTGCGGTCCCGACAATCTGCTCGACTGTCTCGCGCGACCCCTGCAAGCAGTGTTCTGAGCGCGTGCGCGGATTTCGCGACTGCACACGGCCGTGTCGACCGCCCGGACGACTGGCCGTTTCCTCAATTCCACGCGCCGGAATGCCGCTATACACTAATCCTTACCCCTCAGAACATCCGACACCCGCCGACCTCACTCCATGCTCGTTCCTCCGATCCCCAGCAATGAAAGCGCCCGTCTCGACGGATTGCACGCACTGCATATTCTCGACACGGCGCCGGAAGAGCGCTTTGATCGCCTGACCCGCCTCGCGCGGCGGCTATTCGGTGTGCCGATCGCCGTCGTCAGTCTCGTCGATGCGAACCGGCAGTGGTTCAAATCGTGCATCGGCCTGGAGGAGAGCGAGACCTCGCGCGACGTGTCGTTTTGCGCGCACGCCATTCTCGGCGACGATATTTTCATGGTGCCCGACACGCTCGCCGATCCGCGCTTCAACGACAATCCGTTCGTCACCGACGAACCGCACATCCGCTTCTACGCAGGCTGCCCGCTGCAGGTTGCGAACGGCGGCAAGGTCGGCACGCTGTGCCTGCTCGACACGAAGCCGCGCATGCTCGATGACGAAGATCGCGCGTTGCTGCGCGACCTCGCGCGCATGGCCGAACAGGAACTCGCCGCGATCCAGCTGGCCACGCTCGACGACCTCACGCTGCTGTCGAACCGACGCGGTTTCGAAGTGCTCGCACAACACGCGCTGAACGTTTGTCGGCGCATGGATAAGCCGGCGTCGCTGCTGTTCTTCGATCTGAACGACTTCAAGCAGATCAACGACACGCTCGGACACGCCGAGGGCGACCGCGCGCTGCAAGCCTTCGCCGAGGTGCTACGCGCTGCGCTGCGCGAAAGCGACCTGATCGGGCGGCTCGGCGGCGACGAGTTCGTCGCGCTGCTGACCGGCGCCAGCAACGCGGAGACGCATGAAGTGACGCAGCGTCTCGAGCACCTGCTCGACCAGCGCAATGCCGAGTTGCTGCGCGGCTATCAGATCCACTTCAGCGTCGGCCAGGTGACGTACGAGCCGACGCGCCACGGCACGGTCGCCGAACTGCTCGCCGCGGCCGATGCGGCGATGTATAGCCACAAGCAGGCGTCGAAGGCGCGCTCGGCACAACGGCACTGACGGGCGCCCGACCCGCGGCCAATCTCCAGCCGACTCGCGCGATGGCCCAACACAGGCACGCGCGGCATAATTGCGGATCGTTGCCCGCGCTGTCGCGCATTGACCTGAAAGCTACCGATGACTGATTTGCAGCACACCGCCGCCGCGCGGCTCGCCCAACTCGAATGGCGCTGGAAGCCGTTCGCGGACCTCACGAGCGTCGAAGTCTATGAGATGCTGGCCGCCCGCAGCGCGGTGTTCGTCGTCGAACAGAACTGCGTGTATGGCGATATCGATGGGCTCGATGTCGAAGCCTGGCATCTGCTCGCGTATGGCACCGGCGGCGACGCGGCGCTGCCGCCGTTGGCCGGCTATTTGCGCGTGTTGTTGCCCGATGCGACGGATGCCGACGTACGCATCGGCCGGGTGTTGACCACCGCGTCGTTTCGCGGCATCGGTCTCGGCAATACGATGCTCGAACGCTCGCTCGCGCATATTCGTGCGCAGTGGCCCGATACGCCGATCCGTCTGCACGCGCAGGCGCATCTGCAAGGCTTTTACGGTGCGTTCGGCTTCGAGCCGGTCTCGGAGATTCACGACGAAGACGGCATCCCGCATGTGTGGATGCGCTCGCCCTGAACGCGAGCGGGTCAGCGAGGCCCGTTCGCGGTCGTCGACGCGGCATGCGCGAGCCCGTGCGCCGCTTTCGCACGCCGCTCGGCGCGCAGGCGTCCGCGCGCCGACAGCCGCATCCAGTGACGCAGCGCGATCAGCGCGCCGACCACGCTCATCATCGAACCCGGAATCCATAGCAGGAGCCCGCCGATCTGCTGATCGCGGATCGGGCTCAGCCATGTGAACGCGCGGCCGCAGATCGAATAGATCGGATACAGCTCGTGCGGCGTAAAGAAGATGAACGCGCCGAGGATGATCTGCGGCGGAATCGCCGCAATGACGACGAGCACGCGCTTGCCCGGCGACAGACGCGCGGGCGGCGCCGGACGCGGATCGAGCACGAGCCACCAGAACAGCAGGCCGTCGATCGCCATGCTCCAGTTCATCACGCGATAGATCCGCCAGTCGAGCATCGCGATGAAATGGATCGGCGACAGCAGCCAGAAATAGATCAGCCCGACGAACAGCGTGACCGCCACGACCGGGTGCATGACCACGTCGAGCGCCCCGCGCACGAGCGGAGTTTGCAGCGCGGGCCGCACGAAGCGCTGTCGCCAGCGCAATGGAATGCCCGCGCGCAACGCCGCGCCTGGATACGACAGCGCAATGAAGAACGGCCCGAGATGATGCAGCACCAGATGCTGCAATCGATGCATGAAGAACTCATGCTCAAAGAAATAATCGAGCCGTGTATGCAGCACGACATACAGCGCGACCAGCCCGAACCAGAAAGACAGACGCCGCGCGAACGACAGCCGCGCCTTGCGCGCGCCGCGCACGAACAGGATCGCGGCAATCAGCAACGCGATCACGACGGTCGGCGAAAATTCCCAGGGATCGAGCCAGTAGAGCAGGTTCATGGCGATGGCGTGTGCGGTCGCGGCGGCCCGTGTTGCCGCTTACTTGGTCTCGCCCGGCCCTTTGACCGCGAACGGCGCGCTCAACGTTTCGCCATCGGAAAACTTCAGCGTCAGATGCACGGTGTCGCCCGGCGCGATCTTGTGCTTCGCGTCCTCAAGCATCAGGTGATAGCCGCCCGGCGTGATCGCGACCTGGCCATGCGCGGGCACCGTCAGCTTGTCGACCATCACCATCTTCTGGGTCGAACCGTTCGATACGGTTTGATGCAGCATCGCGTCGCCGTAGTCGTCGCTCGATACGTCAACGAGGTCGATCGGCTTGTCGCTCGCGTTGACGAGCGTCGCATAGCCGGCCGCGGGCAGGTTGTTCGGGAGCCAGCGGACCCACGCGTCCTTGATGCTGATCGCGTGAGCATCAGCCGCGTGCGCGGTGGACGCGACGCCGAAAGACAGCGCGAGCGTGCAGGCGAGGGAAGCGAATGGTTTGAGCTTGATCGTCATGGTGGAATGTAGTGGGATCAAAGAAGAATCAGGATTGGTCATCGATGATGCGGCGCAGGTCCTGCGCAATCGCGTCGGGTGTGTCGTGATCGGTGGCGAGCAGGCGCGCGCGGCCCTGACTGTCGAACACATAGACGGCGGAGCTGTGCGTGACCTCGTAATTGCCGTTCGGGTCGCGCTTTTCCATCTGATACGCAACACGATAGCGCTGCGCCAGCGACTCGATTTGCCAGTCGGTGCCGGTCAGCCCTTCGGCGTGCTGCGCGTCGAACGCGCCGACATAGTCGTGCAAGGCCTGCGGCGTGTCGCGCGCGGGATCGACGGTGATGAACAGGATGCGCACTTTCTGCGCCTCGGGGCCGAGCTTGCCCAGAACCTGCATCAGACGGCCCATCGTTTCGGGGCAGACGTCCGGGCAATGCGTGTAGCCGAAGTAGACCAGTGAGGTGCGGCCCTTGAACGAAGCGGCGCTGACGGGCCGGCCGGTGTCGTCGGTCAACGTAAAGTCCAGATCCGGCAGGTGCCCGGTCACGTTGGTCAACCGCCACGGCTCGGCGCGCTGCGTGCAACCGGTCAGTGTGGCGAGCGCGACCAGCGTGCCCAGCGCCGCTGCCGCCGCAAACCGGCGCGCCCCCCCGTGCGTCAACCGGTGCATGGGCCGCTTGGATCGTGAGCGGGACAGCTTTGGCTGCGGGCGCTGAGGTGGAAAGATCGGGAACAAAGCAGGGTTCAATGACTCGATTGGGGAGCAGGCCACACGAATCGATGGAGCGGGGAGGCGCACCGTCGCCCGATCGTGCCGTGCAAGATTCGCGCGCGGCACGCAATTGAGCGGCAGGTGCAACGATGCGCATTACGCCGACGGTCCGTGTGGCAGCGACTGTAGCGCAAAATTGGCGCCAGCGTCGCGCGGCGCGCCGGGCGTACGATTGGCGAGTCAATATGACGCAGCAGGCTGAAAGTCGGGCGAAGCCCGATGGTTGCGCTTTTGAATGCAATCACCGCGAGCGGGCGGGCAAACGGCCCGCCGGGCTTGAGGCCGGCTTACTTTCTCGAAAAATTGACCGATGCGCGGTAAGATGCGCACACTTTTCCGGCCCCAGATGGCTGAAAGGCGAACCCAGGCAATGCAAGCACTTCCGGCTGTTCTGTCTCCGAGCGAGACGGCATTTTTCTTCGACTTCGATGGCACGCTCGTCGAACTCGCCCCCACGCCGGACGGCGTGCTCGTGCAGCCGCGCGTGATCGACCTGCTGCGCGAACTGCGCAGCCTGACGAATGGCGCGGTCGCGGTGGTGTCCGGGCGCGGCATCGACAGCATCGACAGTTTTCTCGGCATGCCCGATCTGCCGGTCGCTGGTCTGCACGGCGCCGAGCGGCGCGATGCGAACGGCGACACGCAGCGCATCGGCTTTCACGACCAGCGCCTGTTGCGCATGGAGCAGGTGCTCGCGCAAGTCGTCAACGAGCATCCGGGCATGCTGCTCGAGATCAAGGGCGCGGCGCTCGCGCTGCACTACCGCAATGCGCCGGACCGCGAGCCGGTCGCGCGCGAGGCAACCGAGCGGCTCGTCGCCGATTACCCCGCGTCGTACGTGCTGCAGCCCGGCAAGATGGTCTACGAGATCAAGCCGAAGGACGTCGACAAAGGCCGCGCGACGCGCGCGTTCCTGGAGGAGCTACCGTTCACCGGCCGCACGCCCGTGTTCGCCGGCGACGATCTGACCGACGAGAAGGGCTTCGCGGTCGTCAACGAACGTGGCGGTCTGTCGATCAAGGTTGGCGCGGGCGAAACGATGGCGCGCACGCGCGTCGAGTCGGTGTCGTCACTGCTTGACTGGCTCGAAACGATTGTCGCGGCGGCGCGCGGCGCATGACGCCGGCGCGACGTTCAACAAAAACAACATACTGCATCGGGAATCGCGCTTCATGAGCCGACTGATCATTGTTTCGAACCGGGTGGCGCCCATTTCGGAGGGCGGCCCGGCGGCGGGCGGTCTGGCGGTCGGCGTGTACGACGCGCTGAAAGAGACCGGCGGCATGTGGTTCGGCTGGAGCGGCGACGTGCTCAGCTCCGGTCTGCCGCAGATCAAGCTCGAGGAGCGCGGCCCGGTGACCTTCGCGACCGTCCCGTTGATGCGCCGCGACTACGACCAGTACTACCGCGGTTTCTCGAACGCGACGCTGTGGCCCGCGTTCCACTATCGTTCCGACCTGCTGCACTACGACCGGCACGACTTCGACGGCTACTGCCGCGTCAACGCGTGGCTCGCGCAGCAACTCGTGCCGCTCTTGCGCGAAGACGACGTGATCTGGGTGCACGACTATCACCTGATCCCGTTCGCGCAGGCGCTGCGCTCGGCAGGCGTGAAGAACCGCATCGGCTTTTTCCTGCACATTCCGTTTCCGGCCGCGCAGGTGCTGCTGACGGTGCCGCCGCATCGCGAGCTCGTCGAGGCGCTGTGTTCGTTCGACCTGCTCGGCTTCCAGACCGGCCCCGATCTGCGGGCGTTCTGCGACTACGTCATTAACGAGGCGGGCGGCTCGATCGACGCGTCGCCGAAAGGTCCGCTCACCGTGCATGCGTTCGGCCGCACGCTGCGCGCGTCGGCCTATCCGATCGGCGTCTATCCGGACGAGATCGCCGAGCTCGCGAAAGCGGGCGAGCGCGGCAAGCCGGTGCGCACGATGAAGGCGACGCTGCATTCGCGCAAGCTGATCATGAGCGTCGACCGGCTCGATTATTCGAAGGGGCTGGTCGAGCGATTCCGCGCGTTCGAGCGCCTGCTCGAGCATACGGCCGCGCAGCGCAACAAGGTGTCGTTCCTGCAGATCGCGCCGCCGACGCGCGCCGACTTGCACGCGTATCAGGACATCCGGCTGCAGCTCGAAGGCGAGTCGGGACGGATCAACGGACGTTTCGCCGAGCTGGACTGGACGCCGATCCTGTACATCCACAAGCAATACGAGCGCTCGGTGCTGGCGGCGCTGTTCCGCACCGCGCACGTCGGCTATGTGACGCCTTTGCGAGACGGCATGAACCTCGTCGCGAAGGAATACGTGTCGGCGCAGGATCCGGAGAATCCCGGCGTGCTGGTGCTGTCGCGCTTCGCGGGCGCGGCGCAGGAGCTCGACGGCGCGCTGATCGTCAATCCGGTCGATATCGACGGCATGGCGGAGGCGCTGGCGCAGGCGCTCGACATGCCGCTCGCCGAGCGCCAGGCGCGCTATTGCGACATGATGGCGCAGCTGCGCGAGAACAACGTGTCGGTGTGGCGCGATAACTTCATGCGCGATCTGCAGAGCGTCGATGGCGCGAAGCGCGCTAGGAGCGGGAAGGCGAGCGCGGCCACGGGTGCGGGTCACGCCGGGCGGAAGAGGGCGGCGCGCGAGCGCGTGGCCGGCTAAGCTAGCCGCGAAGCCAGACAGCAAAAAGCCGCTCCCTGGAGCGGCTTTTCGCATGCGGCGCGCAGCGCCTGGACCCTGCGTGGCGTCAGGCCACGTGCTGTTCGTCGACTTTCTTGCCGCCGATGTGCAGCGTCTGGCCCTTGCCATACTGCTTGGCGAGCAGGTCGCGATAGAGGCCCGGACGCTGACGCAGTTCTTCCGGCGAGCCGTCGTCGATGACCTTTCCGGCGCTCATCACGATGATCCGGTCGAAGTTGTTCAGCGTCGATAGACGGTGTGCGATCGCGATCACGGTACGACCGACCATCAGGCGGTCGAGCGCCTTCTGGATCGCTTCCTCGGACGCGCTGTCGAGCGCTGACGTGGCTTCGTCGAGCAGCAGGATCGGCGCGTTTTTCAGAATCGCGCGCGCAATCGCGATGCGCTGGCGCTGGCCGCCCGACAGCTTCACGCCGCGGTCGCCGACGATCGTGTCGTAGCCTTCGGGCATCGCTTCGATAAAGTCCGCGCAACGCGCCTCGCGCGCCGCGGCGAGCACTTCCTCGCGGCTCGCTTCCGGGCGGCCGTACGCGATGTTCTCGTACACCGTGCGATGGAACAGGGAAATGTCCTGGGGCACCAGCGCGATCGCGTGACGCAGGCTGTCCTGCGTGATCGACGCGATGTCCTGGCCGTCGATCTTGATAGCGCCGCCCTGGGTGTCATAAAAGCGCTGCAACAGCGCGAGCACCGTCGATTTGCCGGCGCCCGACTTGCCGATCAGGCCGACGCGCTGGCCCGGCTCGATAGTGAGGTCGAAGTGATCGAGGATCGGCCGGCGGCGCGGATAGGCGAACGTGACGCCGTCGAACGTGACGCGGCCGCCCTGGGGCACGAGTTCGGTCGAGTCGTCGCGATCGGGCATGCCGTGCGGTTCGAGCAGCGTGCGCACCGCCTCCGCGAGTCGCGCGACGTGCTGGGTGACGTCGACGAGCGCGACCGCGAGATCGCGCGTGCCGTGCAGGATCGTGAAACCGAGCGAGCTGACGAGCACGATGTCGCCCGAAGTCGCGCGCCCCTGGTCCCACAGCCACAGCGCCCAGCCGAGCAGGCCGGCCGACAGCAGCGCGGTGATCACGGCGTGCAGCAGACGCAGCTTTTCCAGGTACAGCAGGCTTTGCTGGCGCGCGTCCATTTCCGACTTGACCGTTGACGCAAAACGTTGCTGTTCGCGGAACGTCATGCCAAACGCGCGGACGAGGCCCATGTTGCTGATCACGTCGACGAGCTCGCCGTCGACCGATGCCGCCTTGGTCGCAAAATTATGGTGACGCGCGGAGCCGCGGCCCGCGAGCTTGTACAGCACGACCGCCAGAATCGCCGAGCACAGCATCAGGCCGGCGGCCATCAGCGGGTTCACCGAGATGATCATCACGATCGCGCCGAGCACGGCGATACACGGCGGCAGCACGTTCCACGCGGTGGTGTTTTCGGCGGTGTAGACGGCGTTCGAGGTCGCGGTGATCCGGCTTGCCAGCATGCCGGGCTGCTTTTCGGCGTAATAGGTCGGCGAATGGCCGCTCAGGTACTGGAACAGGTCGCGCCGCAAATCGCCCGTCACGGCGACGAACGTGTGCGCGGCAAACCAGCCGCCGAGCCGCCATAACAGGTTATCGGCGGCGATCAGGCCGACGAGGATCGCGAACGCGCCCCACAGCGGCCCCGGATGATGGCGGCCACCGCCGAGCACGTCGATCAGATGTTTGATCGCGTATTGCGAAGCGAGTGCACAGCCCACGGCCGCAAACACGCTGCACAGCACGATCGCGTGCGCGACCGGATGGCGGCGGATAAAGCGGAAGAGAAACGCAAGCGGCCGGTGCGCATAGCTCGCGAGCTTTGCGTTCTGGGCGTTTCGCTGGGCGATGGTCAAGTGTTCCAATTGAGCTGAGATCGATGTGTTGCGGGTTGTGCATGCAATGCGCGGACCACACGGACAAGCATGGCTCTCCGTGAAGCCGATGCTTCGCATTGTAAACATGCAAAGACGATTGCGCCCTGTGTATCCGGGCTTTGACGCGATTGATTTCGCGATAGACCTCCGCGATCTGCGTCGTCTCGACACGCCAGCCGACGGGCCCCTCAGGCAGATTGCGGAATATTTCGAGATATAATTACAGTTTGCATTCAATCGGGCCGTGGCAATTTTGCAATTCCTACCGGCAACGCTTGATGCGCGAGAGTTCACCGCTTGGTACGTCGTGCCTCGCTGAACCTCGTGGATACTCTAGAACTGTCTTTGAAAACAAGGGTTTGCAAAGTGTTTCGCGTTTGTAACAACGTAAAGACTTTGAAATGTTGCGGTGCGGCGGCAATTTGGGCATCGATAATGCGTGCTCGTTAGCCCGGCAAATTTTCTGACAGTTTGTCAACGTAGGTGCCCGATGCGCGTTTACTCGCACATGCGCAGACGCTGATCCACTTGTCTGGGCTCTTGACCCAAGCGATCCATCGCAGGATTTCTCAAAAGAATCAGGCCCGCGCCGGTATCTCCGGCCAGACTGCCCTGGCGAGCAAGCGAGTCGCTTTTTCCAAATGCAGTACCTTTGCCTGATTTTTTACTAGGAGTTCGTCAATATGCGAATCGCTCAAATCGCTCCGCTGCACGAGGCGGTTCCTCCCAAGCTGTACGGTGGTACGGAACGCGTGGTGTCCAATCTGACCGAGGCGCTGGTCGAGCAGGGCCACGACGTCACGCTGTTTGCAAGCGGTGATTCGCAAACCTCGGCGAAGCTCGAAGCATTCTGGCCGCAGGCGCTGCGCCTCGACCCGACGATCCGCGACGTGATGGCGCCGCATATGCTGCTGCTCGAAGAAGTGCGCCGCCGCGCGGACGAATTCGACGTGCTGCACTTCCACATCGACTACTACCCGTTCTCGCTGTTCGCGCGTCAGCCGGTGCCGTTCCTGACCACGATGCACGGCCGTCTCGATCTGCCGGAACTGCAGCCCATCTTCAATACGTTCAAGGACGTGCCGGTCGTGTCGATTTCCGACAACCAGCGCATCCCGCTGCAACAGGCGAACTGGCTGCAAACCGTCTACCACGGTCTGCCGGAAAACGTGCTCACGCCGATCCCCGACGTCGAACCAGGCTACCTCGCATTCCTCGGCCGCGTTTCGCCGGAGAAGGGTCTCGACCGCGCGATCCGCATCGCCGGGCAGGCAGGCATGAAGCTCAAGGTCGCCGCCAAGATCGACAAGGCCGACCGTGCTTATTACGAAGAAGTGATCAAGCCGTTGATGGCGCTCCCGCATGTCGAGTACATCGGCGAAATCGGCGAAGCCGAAAAGCGTGAGTTCCTCGGCAACGCGCATGCGCTGGTGTTCCCGATCGACTGGCCGGAGCCGTTCGGCCTGGTGATGATCGAGGCGATGGCTTGCGGTACGCCGGTGATCGCGTTCAATCGCGGTTCGGTGCCGGAAGTGATCGAAAACGGCGTGTCGGGTTTCGTCGTCGAAGACGAAATCAGCGCGGTCGCTGCGCTCAAGCGTCTGCACACGCTGCCCCGCGCTGGCGTGCGCAAGGCGTTCGAAGCACGGTTCACGTCGAAGGTGATGGCGAAGAACTACGTCGCCGTCTACGAAGACCTGCTGCGCAGCAAGCATCGCAAGGTGCTGCGCGAAGTCAACGCGGGCTGATTGGCGGTTGATTCGCCGCGGTTGTTTCGCGGTAGATGAGACGCCGGCAGCAGGAATCACGCTTCCTTCGCTGCTCTGAACGCCCCGCCGGCATGTTGCCGGCGGGGCGTTGTTGCATGCGCGCCGCGTTTTTCGTCAGTGTACCGATGAAAATACCGGTTTCCGCGCGGCGCGAACGAGCCAGGCTCGGTAATATCCCTATAATTGCCGTGCCGCAAATTGGGCTGCGGCGCCGCCGACGACAGGAGGATGCCTTGGCGAGAACGAAAGAGACGCGAGCGAACGCCGCGCCCGGCGCCGGAACGATTTTTACGTTGCGCGCCATCGGTCTCGTGCTCGCCGCCCGCTGGCTTTTCTCGATGTCCGAGATGAGGCTGACCACCGCGCTGACCGCGATGGCGTCTTCACCGTGGGCATGTATCAACCTCGTCTTTCTGTTCCTGCTGATCTTCCTGCCCGGCGCGCGCGCCGTCGCCGAGCGTCCGTTCCATCCGTTGCCGCAATGGCTGCGTCAGGCGCTGCGCCTGTTCGCGTTCCTCGGGTTTCTGTTTGCGCTGTGGTCGGTCGGCGCGTTCGTCGCGAGCGCGGGCTGGCGCCGCGCGATGCAGGCGGTCGCGGCCACCAACGGTTGGCTCGTCGCGGCGCCGGTGCTGTATGCGATCGTCTTGTGGATCTGCCGGCCGCTGCCGTTGTGGCGCACCAATGTGGCGGCGCGGCGCTTTGCGATCGGCCGCTATGCGGTGTCGCTCGATCCGGTGACGCGCACCGTCGTCGTGTGGGCCGAGCGGCGCAAGGTGGGGCAATACGATGCGCGCGAATTGTCGGTGCGCTGGGCGAGCGGTTCCGATGCGCGCGCGACGCCGGCGCCCGCGCCCGCAGTTGCGTTCGGCGCGGCGGGCGAGGGCGGTGCGTCGGCGGCGCCGATGCCGTCGGTCGCGGCGCCCTCGCTGGCGCGCAGCGCGTTCGGCGTTCGTCCGAAGGTCGAGTTGCTGTGGGATTCGCCGGCCGCCGCGGGGCACAACCGGCAGACCGTTTTCCGCGCCGCGCTGACGACCGAAGGCGATCGCGTCGCCGCCCGCGCGCTCGACACGACGCTGCGCCAGGTCTGACGCTGCACGTTTTGTGCTATCGGTCACATCGCGTGGCCATTGCACGCGTCCCGAAGCGAAGCTTCGTCGATAATGCAATCAAGGCGCCCGGCCTGCTGGCGGGCGAGTAGGACACTCATCGATCGTATCGCGTCTTTCGCAGGAGTCGCTATGCTGGTTCGCTGGTTGCTTGCCGCCCTTCATCTGCTCGCTTATGGCTTTGCGCTCGCGTCGATTCTCAGACGCACGTGGTCGCTGCGTCGCGCATCGGTGCCCGCCGCGCTGCGTTCGGTGTTTCGCGCCGATTCACGCTGGGGCATCGCCGCGCTGGTGCTGATCGTGACCGGCCTGATGCGCGTGTTCGGCGGCTACGAGAAGGGCGCCGACTACTACCTGCACGAGCCGCTCTTTCACGTGAAGATGACGTTGCTGGTGCTGATCCTGATCCTCGAAGTGCCCACGATGCTTGGCCTGATGCGCTGGCGCGCGTCGATCCGCAGCGGCGCGGCGCCGAATCTGAAGAAGGCGCGTTCCTACGCGCATTTCAGCGTAATCCAGACCGTGCTACTGGTTCTGATGGTGTTTGCGGCGACCGGAATGGCGCGCGGCATCGGACTGCCCGCCGGCTCGGTGTAGCGCGGCGGGCCTTCTTTCCATTGCGACGGGCTGGTGGCGCGCGCCCAGCGTGGCGCCTCGCGCACGCCTGTGTCGCGCTAGCCGACAAGCAAGCCAGAATCGTCGACCCGGTCGGCCTTGACCTCTGCCGACTCGCGCACGAGTTCCGGCTCGCCGAGACCCTTGATCAACTCCAGCGCCTGACGCTCGAACAAGCGACGGTACAAGCCGTTGTCGCGTTTGATCAGCGCGTCGTGGCTGCCTTCCTCGATCACCTTGCCCTTGTCCAGCACGAGCAGCCGGTCGAGCGCGCGCACCGTCGACAACCGGTGCGCGACCACCAGCGTGGTGCGCCCCTGCATCAGCCGCTCCATCGCGCGCTGGATCAGTACTTCGCTTTCGCTGTCGAGGCTCGACGTGGCTTCGTCGAGAATCAGGATCGGCGCGTCGGCGAGAAACGCCCGCGCGATCGCGACGCGTTGACGCTCGCCGCCCGATAGCTTGATGCCGCGTTCGCCGACCAGCGTGTCGTAGCCGTTCGGCAGCGCGGCGATGAAGTCATGCGCGCTGGCGAGCCGCGCGGCGCGCTCGATGTCGGCGCGGCTCGCGCCGGGCCGTCCATACGCGATGTTCTCGGCAAGCGAGCGGTGAAACAGCACCGGCTCCTGCTGGACGATCGCGATCTGGCTGCGCAGCGACGCTTGCTGGACCTGCGCTATGTCCTGGTCGTCGATCGTGATCCGCCCGCCCGAAATGTCGTGAAGGCGCTGGATCAGCTTGATGAAGGTCGTCTTGCCCGAGCCTGAATGACCGACCAGGCCGACGCGCTCGCCCGGCGCGATGCGGATGGAGAAGTCGTCGTAGAGCGGCCGGCTGTGCGCGCCATAGTGAAACGACACATGCTCGAAGCGGATTTCGCCGTTGCGGATCGCGATCGGACCGGCACCGGGACGATCCTCGATGCCGAGCGGCTGGCTTTCGAGCGACACCAGTTCCTCCATGTCGTTGACCGAGCGCTGCAGGTTGCGGATGTGCATGCCGATGTCGCGGAGGTAGCCTTGGAGCATGAAGAACATCGTCAACGCGAACGTGATGTCGCCGACGCTCGCTTTGCCGCGTGCCCACAGCAGCAACGCAACGCCGAGAATCGCGGCCTGAATCGCGGCCAGCATGCCGCCCTGCAGGCCGCCGTTGAGCGTGCCGCGCACCCACGTGCGGCGCGTGCGCTGCCGCCATTTACCGATCACGTACCCGAGGCGCGCTTCCTCGCGCGCTTCCGCGCCGAATGCCTTGACGACGCCGTTGCAGCTGACCGCATCGGCGAGCGCGCCGCCCATGCGCGTGTCCCACGCGTTCGCGAGACGCGCGGACGGCGCGACGAAGCCCAGCGACACCGTCACTGTCACGCCGATGTACAGCAGCGAGCCGATGCCGACGACGACGCCCATCATCGGCCAGCGCGAACCGAGCAGCAGCGTCGCGCCGACCAGCATCACCAGCGACGGCAGCAACGCGATCAGCAGCGTGTCGTTCAGCAGGTCGAGCGCCCACATGCCGCGCGTGATCTTGCGCACGGTCGAGCCGGCGAAGCTGTTCGCGTGCCAGTCGGTCGAAAAGCGCTGCACGCGATGAAACGCGCGTGCGGCGATCTCGCTCATCATTTTCAGCGTGAAGCGGATGATGTTGAAGTACACGCCCTGACGCAGCAGCGTCGCGGTCAGGCCGAGCGCGGCGAGCACGCCGAAGGCCTCGAGCGCGTGATGCCAGATGGGCGCCGACGACGCCGAACCGGCCGCGATCGCGTCCACCAGACGTCCGGCGAAAACCGGCGTCAGGATGTCCGCGCCCGCCGTGAACAGCGCGAGCGCTGCAATCACGACGATGCGCCACGGCTGTTGCGCCCAGTGACGGAAGGTGAAGCCGAGGACATCCTTGAAGGCTTGTCCGCGAAAGTCGAGTTTTTTGTTGGCCATTTGCTTTCGACCCGGCGACGCACGAGCGCGCCGAGGTTCCAGTCATAAGCGAAAAAGTGTAGACAGCCAGCGGATGCCGGAATGCGCGCGGGAACACGCGAAAAAGTACGGCGGGAAACAACGGCAACGGAACAACGGACTGTCTGGAGTGAACGCGGCGCGCCTGTCGAGGCGGCTGCGCATCTGCTGCGGCGTTTAAGGTCGCAGCGGTCGTGGCGGACGGGCTGACGGTCGTGGGACCATGCGAGGGAGCGCGCGGTGCACTGCGAACATGTGGCGCCTCCCGGAGATGGTTCAAGATGGAGAAACCGGACAGAGCCGGGCCGGGCGAATGCCCGTCTGCCGAATATAGCAACAGTGCGGGGCGCTCGCCAACCTACGGAACGACGTGGTTCTACACAGCCGACGCTACCTCGTGCGGTGCACGCGACATTTTTGCCGGCAAATAGAAAAAGGGCTTACGCATTGCTGCGTAAGCCCTTTTGTCTTCGGTGATCGACACACCAAGAATCTGGTGGGTAGTACTGGGATCGAACCAGTGACCCCTGCCGTGTGAAGGCAGTGCTCTACCGCTGAGCTAACCACCCGAAGAGATTGAGATTATGTCAGGGAATTTGGGGTTCGTCTAGTCTTTTTTAAGCAGTTTGCTCATCAGTTGCTGGCGCGGGTTCAAGGCGCCATACGCTCGCGCCCTTGATCGCCTTGTCGAGATCGTCGAGCACGGCTTCGTGCGCGGCGCGTTCGTCGTCGCTCGCGGTGATCACGACCAGTTCCAGCGATTCGAGCGCTACACGCGGCGTATCAGTAGCGCCGCCGGTCTGCGCTTCGCCGAGCATGTCGATGACGAGGCTTTCCTGGCCACGCGTCATCGCCAGATAGACCTCGGCGAGCAATTCCGAGTCGAGCAGCGCGCCGTGCAGCGTACGGTGCGCATTGCTGATGCCGAAGCGGTCGCACAGCGCATCGAGCGAATTGCGCTTGCCGGGGAACATCTGCTTGGCTTGCGCGAGCGTGTCGATGATCTCGCCGCAGTGCGTGCTCACCGGCGGCAGACCGAGCAGCGCGAACTCGGCGTCGAGAAAGCCGATGTCGAATGGCGCGTTGTGGATGATCAGGTCAGCACCCTGGATGAAGTCGCGGAACTGGTCGATGATCTCCGCGAACTTCGGCTTGTCGCTCAGAAATTCCGTCGTGAGGCCGTGCACCGCGAGCGCGCCCGGATCGCTGTCGCGCTCCGGATTGATATAGAAGTGCAGGTTGTTGCCGGTCAGCCGGCGGTTCACTAGCTCGACGCAACCGAGTTCGAGAATCCGGTCGCCGCCGCGGGCGTTCAGGCCGGTAGTTTCGGTGTCGAGGATCAGTTGACGCATGTCGGATTAGCCTGCTTCGAAAAAAGTGCAGTAAAAGCGAAGAGGGCGGCGCGCGTCGTTGGCCGATGCGCGCACGCTCCTTACATCTCGGCGAGCGACGCCACGCCGCGATTGGCCAACTGATCGGCGCGCTCGTTCTCCGGGTGGCCGTTGTGGCCGCGCACCCAGCGCCATTCGACTTCGTGCTGCGCGACGAGCGCATCGAGCCGCTTCCATAGATCGGCGTTCTTGACCGGCTGCTTCGCCGCGGTGACCCAGCCTTTCTTCTTCCAGCCGTGAATCCACTCGCTGATGCCTTTCTGCACGTACTGCGAATCGGTGTGCACGATCGCCTTGCAAGGGCGCTTCAACGCCTCGAGCGCGGAAATCACGCCCATCAGTTCCATGCGATTGTTGGTCGTGTTGGCCTCGCCGCCGAACAGTTCTTTTTCCTGGTTGCCGAAGCGGAGCAGCGCGCCCCAGCCGCCAGGGCCGGGATTGCCCTTGCAGGCGCCGTCGGTATAGATGTCGATGTGGTCCGGTGTCATTCGGTGTGGTTACGTGTGTTCGGGGTGGCGGCGGGCGCGAGGCCTGCCGCGAGCACGGGCTTTTTCACTTTGAGCGGCCCGACGAGACGCATGCCGCGCACGCGCTTGATCGCCTTGATCATGTAGGTGGCGCCGAAAATCGGCCACCAGCGGTCGCCAGCGGCTTCCATGAAGCCGTAGCGCGCGAGCCATTGATCACTCGCGAGCGGCGGACGATAGCAGCCGAAGCGCCCGCGTTCAAGATCGAAGCCGAGCAGCTTGATCCAGTCCTTCAGACGCGTGAACGCGATCAGGTCGACGGCCGAAGGCACGAACGGGCGGCCTGTCATCTTGCCGATCGATTGCCGTACGCCCCACAGCGACAACGAGTTGAAGCCGAGGATGATCAGTTGGCCTTCGGGCACCAGCACGCGTTCGGCTTCGCGCAGCAGCCGATGCGGGTCGCTGGTGAATTCGAGCGTGTGCGGCATTACGAGCAGGTCGACGCTTTGCGCTTCGAACGGCAGATCGAGCAGGTCGCACCAGACCGCGCTGCGGCCGGCCGGCGCGTGCAGCCCCGGCGCGCCTGGCGCTGCGTTGACGGGATTGTCGCCGCCGAGGTTGCCCGCGCCGCCGATGCCGCCGGCGCTGCTACGACGTGCCGCCGGCGGATACGTGTACGGCGCGCTCGCGCCGCTCGCCGCGTCGAGCACGAGGCCGCGGCACGGCATCCGGTTTTCGCGCAGCGCGTCGAGCTGCGGCAGGCCGAGTTGCAGCGCATGATAGCCGAACACGTCCGACACCACGCGATCGAGCTGGGTTTGCTCCCAGTCGAGCACGTAGCGGCCTGGCGGCGAATCGGTCCAGGCGGGCCAGTCTATAATCGCTCGGTCAGTCATATTAAAAATGCGTCGCCTATGAATGCGCTCGAGTACGTGCCGGTCCCGGCGTTTGAAGACAATTACATCTGGGTCATTGCCGACGGACACCATGCGGTCGTCGTCGATCCGGGCGAAGCCGCCCCTGTGCGCGCCTATCTGGCCCAACGAGGCTGGCGGCTGAGCGCTATTTTACTCACGCACCATCATCAAGACCACGTCGGCGGGGTGGCCGACCTGCTGAACGGCCATGACGTGCCTGTCTACGGCCCCGCCGGCGAAGCGATCGCGCACCTTACGCATCGTCTCAAAAGCGGTGATCACGTGACGATCGCGGCGCCCGCACTCGAATTCAGCGTGCTCGACGTGCCCGGTCACACCAGCGGACACATTGCCTATTTCCAGGCGGCCGATACGCGCGGCACGCCGCACGTGTTTTGCGGCGACACGCTGTTCGCGTGCGGTTGCGGGCGCCTTTTCGAAGGCACGCCGCAGCAGATGCTGAATTCGCTCGATGCGCTCGCCGCGCTGCCCGGCGCAACCGAAGTGCATTGCGCGCACGAATATACGCTGTCGAACATCCGCTTCGCGCTCGCTTGCGAGCCGCACAACGCGGAACTGCAGGCGTGGCGCGGCAAGGCGAACGAACTGCGCTCCCGCCACCAGCCGACGCTGCCGACCACGATCGCGCACGAGCGCGCGGTCAATCCGTTCCTGCGCGCAGACGAGCCGGCGATCCAGTCGAACCTCGAAGCACAATTGCATGAAACGGTCTCTGACAGGCTGAAGGCCTTCACCTTGATGCGCGAATGGAAGAACCGCTTCCGTTGATCCGGAGCGCATTCGGCAGTTCTTCACGCGATGAATCGGAAAAATTCGCCAAGCCCCAGATTTGGTTGATTTTTTTCTTGATTTTCCAATTGACGGAGACGTTGACGTTTCGTACTATCGGCTGCAAATTCCAGCCCTTGTGGAAACCGAGACGCTCATGCGATTTATCTTAAGCGCGTTATTGGTCCTGACACTCGCCGCGTGCGCGAGTCAGGGACCGACGACGAATACCGCCAATAACCCCGCCAGCCAGCAAGCCGTAGCCGACGCACTTCGCAAGAACGCCACCGCTAAAGAAACCATCAATGTCGACCAGAGCTCGGTCGATCAGTTGACGAGCCAGGACGCCGATCTGTGGGGCCGCATTCGCCGTGGCTTCCAGATGCCCGATCTGCAGAGCGACCTCGTCGACATGCAGCTCAACTGGTATCTGCAACGCCCCGATTACGTGCAGCGCATGACCGAGCGCTCGCAGAAATATCTCTATCACATCGTCGAGGAACTCGAGTCGCGCCATATGCCGACCGAGCTCGCACTGCTGCCATTCATCGAGTCCGCGTATAGCCCGCAGGCTTTGTCGGTCGCCAAGGCGGCGGGCATGTGGCAATTCATGCCGGGCACGGGCCGTACCTACAACCTGAAGCAGAACATGTGGCAGGACGAGCGCCGCGACGTGCTCGCGTCGACCAGTGCCGCGCTCGACTACCTGTCGAAGCTGCACGATATGTTCGGCGACTGGCAGCTCGCGCTCGCCGCGTACAACTGGGGTGAGGGCAACGTGCAGCGCGCGATCGCGCGCAACGAGGCGGCGGGTCTGCCGACCGACTACCTGAGCCTGCGTATGCCGAACGAAACGCGCAACTACGTGCCGAAGCTGCAGGCGGTCAAGAACCTCGTGATGAACCCGCAGGTGTACGGGCTCGCGCTGCCGGCGATTCCGAACCACCCGTACTTCGTGACGGTCACGACCTCGCACGATATCGACGTCGACGTCGCCGCGCGGCTTGCCAACATGTCGACCGACGAGTTCCGCTCGCTGAACCCGTCGTTCAGGAAGCCGGTGATTCTCGGCGCGACGCAGCCGCAGATTCTGTTGCCTTTCGACAACGCGTCCGCGTTCGAGCGCAATCTGAAAACGTACTCGGGCTCGCTGTCGTCCTGGACCACCTACACCGTCGACGCACGGGCGACACCCGCCGCGATCGCACAGAAGATCGGCGTCGACGCAGACACGCTGATGGAAGTGAACAAGATTCCGGTCGGCATGCGCCTGAAGCCAGGCTCGACGATCGTCGTGCCGCGCGGCTCGGACGACGACGAGGACATCAGCGCCGACATCGCCGAAAGCGCGGTGCTCGCGATGGAACCCGACGTGCCCGACACCCGCAAGATGCTGATCCGCGTGCGCCGCAATCAGTCGATGGCCGCCATCGCGCTGCGCTACGGCGTGTCGGTTGGTCAGTTGAAGGCATGGAACAAGACACATCGCGATCAGGTCTCGCGCGGCCAGGTGGTCGTGCTGCACGTGCCGGTCGGCAAGCCGGTACCGAGCGAGCCGGGGCCGGAAAAGATCGCCGCCGATGTGCAAGGCGGCAGTGTGCAGAAGATCGGCGTCCATGCCGCAGACGCACGCGGCGATTCGCGCTACGATAAGAAGAAAGGGCGCGGCCACTCTGCCATCGTCAACGTCTCCCAGCCGGGCGGCAAGGGTGACAGACCGGCGGCGCCCGCCAGCAAGGGCAAGGTCGAGAAGGTGTCGGCCTCGGTGTCCGGCAATGCGTCGAAGGCCGCGGCTGAGAGCCGCCCGAAGACCGTGGCCAACGCGAAGAAGAAGGGTAAATAGACCAATAGCGGCTCTCACGGTAGTGACCACATGCGTTGCGGGGGCAGCGCATGGATTGCGCTCCGATCACGCACCGTGTTCATCCAACGCCGTCACCTCAGGGTGACGGCGTTTTTCATTGCGCGGACGGTTCCTGCGGGTTTGCCGCATTTACTTTATTGTTCGTGCTTCGGCCGCGTTGGCCGCGGGACGCCGTTCTGTCCTGATCCGTCGGGACCTCGGGCAAGGTTCTTGAGGTTCATTTCCAGGTTTTCTTCCTGATATATGTCGTCGACCCAACTGCGCGTCTTTCTGCTTTTTTCCGCCGGCTACTTCGTCTCTTACGTGTTTCGCGGCGTCAATCTTGGTTTCGCGCCGTTCATCACGCGCGATCTCGGTCTGTCAGCCGCCGATCTGGGTGTGCTGACGAGTCTGTATTTCCTCGGCTTCGCGGGCGCGCAGACCCCCGCTGGCGTGCTGCTCGACCACTTCGGCGCGCGTCGCGTGACGGCCGTCACGCTGCTCTTCGCCGCGCTCGGCATCTGGGTGTTCGGCGCGGCGCACAGTCTCGGCATGATGATGGTCGGGCGGCTGCTGATCGGCGTCGGCGTCTCGGTATGCCTCGGCGCCGCGTTCAAGGCGCTCGCGCAGCATTTTCCGGTCTCGCGATTGCCATTGATGAACGGGCTCGTGATGGCGATCGGCGGTTTCGGCGGCGTGATGGTCGGTTCGCCGCTCACGTGGGTGCTCGGCTTCTCCAGTTGGCGCTCGGTCTGCGTCGGGCTCGGGGTGCTGACGGTGGTGGTCGCGCTCGCGCAATGGACGCTCGCGCCGGACGCGCGCGACACGCATCGCCATACGAGCCTCGTTGCGCAGTTCAAGGGCACGTGGCAAATCCTGCGCAGCGCGGCATTCTGGAAAATCGCGTCGTTCGCGGTCGTTACGCAGGGCGTTTTCTACGCGATGCAGTCGTTGTGGGTCGGAGCATGGCTGCGCGACGTACAAGGCTTCGGACCGCACGAGGCGGCGGCGCTCGTGTCGATTCTCGGCTTCGCGATGATGGCGGGGTGCGTCGGTTTCGGCGCGGCGGCGCGTAGTCTCGAGCGGCGCGGTCTCTCGTTGTACGCGTTCTGCGGCATCGGCATGGCGTTATACGTGCTGACGCAGATGCTGATTATGTTCAATGCGCCATTGCCGGCGAGCCTGTTGTGGGCCGCGTACGGAATCTTCGGTGGCACTGGCATTCTCAGCTACGCGGTGATGGCGCGACATTTCCCGCCGCAGATGATCGGCCGGGTCAACACCACGCTGACGCTGATCATTTTTCTGCTGATCTTCGGTTTTCAGATCGGCGTTGGCGCGGTGCTTTCTCACTGGCCGGCGAGCGGCGGGCACTATCCGGCGGTCGCGCATCTGAGCGCGTGGGCAATCCTTGTCGCGCTGCAGGTGCTGAGCGCAATCTGGTACGCATTGCCGGGACGGCAGCTTGCCGGGTCCGGCGAAATGCGCGCGGAGCAGGAAGCCTGAGCGGCCGCGCGGCACGCCGCCCCAAGTCCGCGTCCTATCTCAGATTTGGAAGGAAGGGCGGTTTCAGGCTATAATTTCAAGGTTTGAGCTTATCAACCCGCACCCTAGCGCCTACCTCCCCCATACCGTTCATCCGCCGCGCGCCATTGGCGTAGCAAGAAGGGCCCCGCACTCAGCCGAAGTCGTCCACACAATGGACTCATCGCGCCCCTTGCATCGTTACCGGCAGCTCGCGAGCGAGTCTGCGCGCGCATCCCGAATGTGTTCCGCTGCGGCTCGAAATCGGATAGACAGGTGGCAACAGGGTGTTCCCCCAAGGAGTCTCCCGTGTTGCCGTCATTTTCTCCCGCTCTTCTCGCGCTCGCCGACGGCACGGTCTTTCGTGGTTATTCGATCGGGGCCCCCGGGCACACCATCGGTGAAGTCGTGTTCAACACCGCCATCACCGGCTATCAGGAAATCCTGACTGACCCGAGCTACGCGCGCCAGATCGTGACCCTCACGTACCCGCATATCGGCAACGTCGGCGTGAACGCCGAAGACGTCGAAGCGACGAAAGTCCATGCCGCTGGCCTGATCATCCGTGATCTGCCGGTTCTCGCGTCGAACTTCCGCATGGAGCGTACGCTCCCGCAATATCTTCAGGACGAAGGCGTGGTCGCCATCGCCGGCATCGACACCCGCAAGCTGACCCGCCTGCTGCGCGACAAGGGCGCGCAGAACGGCGCGATCCTCGCTGGGTCCGACGACGAAGCCAAGGCCATCGAACTCGCGCGCTCGTTCCCGGGCCTCGCCGGCATGGACCTCGCGAAGGTCGTGTCGACCGGGCAAACCTACGAGTGGACCAAAACCGAATGGCGCTTGGGCACCGGCTACGGCGACCAGAAGGCGCCGAAGTACCGCGTGGTCGCATTCGATTACGGCGTCAAGCAGAACATCCTGCGTATGCTGGCCGAGCGCGGCTGCCATGTCACCGTGCTGCCGGCGCAAGCGAGCGCCGCCGACGCGCTCGCGCTCAACCCGGACGGCGTGTTCCTGTCGAACGGCCCCGGCGACCCGGAGCCGTGCGACTACGCGATCGCGGCGACGCAGGAGTTCATCGAGCGCGGCATTCCGACCTTCGGCATTTGCCTTGGCCACCAGATCATGGGCCTCGCGGTCGGCGCAAAGACGATGAAGATGAAGACCGGCCACCACGGCGCGAATCACCCAGTCAAGGATCTCGAAGACGGCCGCGTGGTGATCACGTCGCAGAACCACGGCTTCGCGGTCGATGCCGACACGCTGCCCGCCAACGCGCGCGTGACCCACGTATCGTTGTTCGACGGCACGCTGCAGGGCTTTGCGCTGACCGACAAGCCGGCGTTTTGCTTCCAGGGCCACCCGGAAGCGTCGCCCGGTCCGAACGACATCGCGTATCTGTTCGATCGCTTCACCGCGTTGATGGACGCGCAGAAGAGCGGGAAGAGCGCAGCGGCTTGAAGCACTAAAGGCCGGCCGCAAAGTCAGCCCGAGACGGAAACGAAAGCGGCTCGCGGCGGCCGCGGCGCCCCGCGGCATGATGCGGCGGGCGCGCCGCAAACAGCGCGCGCAACGTGAAAACGGCGCGCGCCGACGGAAAGAATTCAGGAATACATTAGCGAGAGCGTTATGCCCAAGCGGACAGACATCAAGAGCATCCTCATCATCGGCGCGGGTCCGATCATCATCGGCCAGGCGTGCGAGTTCGATTACTCGGGCGCGCAGGCATGCAAGGCGCTGCGTGAGGAAGGCTACAAGGTCATTCTCGTCAACAGCAATCCGGCGACGATCATGACCGACCCGAACACGGCCGACGTGACCTACATCGAGCCGATCACGTGGGAAGTGGTCGAGCGCATCATCGCGAAGGAGCGCCCGGACGCGATCCTGCCGACGATGGGCGGCCAGACCGCGCTGAACTGCGCGCTCGATCTGCACGCGCATGGCGTGCTGGCGAAGTACGACGTCGAGCTGATCGGCGCGTCGCCGGAAGCGATCGACAAGGCGGAAGACCGCCAGAAGTTCAAGGACGCGATGACCAAAATCGGCCTCGGTTCGGCCAAGTCGGGCACCGCGCATTCGATGGAAGAGGCACTCGCAGTGCAGGCGAAGATCGCCGCGGAAACCGGCAGCGGCGGCTATCCGGTCGTGATCCGTCCTTCGTTCACGCTGGGCGGTTCGGGCGGCGGTATCGCGTACAACCGCGACGAGTTCGAAGAGATCTGCAAGCGCGGTCTCGACCTGTCGCCGACGCGCGAGCTGCTGATCGAAGAGTCGCTGCTCGGCTGGAAAGAGTACGAGATGGAAGTGGTCCGCGACAAGGCGGACAACTGCATCATCGTCTGCTCGATCGAAAACCTTGACCCGATGGGCATCCATACCGGCGACTCGATCACGGTCGCGCCGGCGCAGACGCTCACCGACAAGGAATACCAGATCCTGCGTAACGCGTCGCTGGCGGTGCTGCGCGAGATCGGCGTCGACACGGGCGGCTCGAACGTGCAGTTCTCGATCAATCCGAAAGACGGTCGGATGATCGTGATCGAAATGAACCCGCGCGTGTCGCGTTCGTCGGCGCTGGCGTCGAAGGCAACCGGCTTCCCGATCGCGAAGGTCGCGGCCAAGCTCGCGGTCGGCTACACGCTCGATGAACTGAAGAACGAAATCACCGGCGGCCAGACCCCGGCGTCGTTCGAACCGACGATCGACTACGTCGTCACGAAGGTCCCGCGTTTCGCGTTCGAAAAATTCCGCGAAGCCGATTCGCGCCTGACCACGCAGATGAAGTCGGTCGGCGAAGTGATGGCGATCGGCCGCACATTCCAGGAGTCGTTCCAGAAAGCGCTGCGCGGCCTCGAAGTCGGCGTCGACGGTCTGGATGAGAAGACCAGTAATCGCGACGAGATCATCCGCGAGATCGGCGAAGCCGGTCCTGATCGCATCTGGTATGTCGGCGACGCGTTCCGCGCCGGCATGAGCGCGCAGGAAATCTTCGAAGAGACCGCGATCGACCCGTGGTTCCTCGCGCAGATCGAACAGATCGTGCTGAAGGAAAAGGCGCTGGCCGGCCGCACGCTCGCGAGCCTGTCGAAGGAAGAGTTGAAGTATCTGAAGCAGAGCGGCTTCTCGGATCGGCGTCTCGCCAAGCTGCTCGGCGCGAAGCCGGCGGACGTGCGCGCGCGCCGTATCGAGTTGAACGTGCGTCCGGTGTATAAGCGCGTCGACACGTGCGCTGCCGAGTTCGCAACGAAAACCGCGTACATGTACTCGACCTACGAGGAAGAGTGCGAAGCGAATCCGACGAACAACAAGAAGATCATGGTGCTGGGCGGCGGCCCGAACCGGATCGGCCAGGGCATCGAGTTCGACTACTGCTGCGTGCATGCCGCGCTCGCGATGCGCGAGGACGGCTATGAAACGATCATGGTCAACTGCAACCCAGAAACTGTGTCGACCGACTACGACACGTCCGACCGTCTGTACTTCGAATCGCTGACGCTCGAAGACGTGCTCGAAATCGTCGACAAGGAAAAGCCGGTCGGCGTGATCGTGCAGTACGGTGGCCAGACGCCGTTGAAGCTCGCGCTCGATCTCGAAGCGAACGGCGTGCCGATCATTGGTACGTCGCCGGACATGATCGACGCGGCCGAAGACCGCGAGCGTTTCCAGAAGCTGCTGCAAGACCTCGGCCTGCGTCAGCCGCCGAACCGTACCGCGCGCACCGAAGACGAAGCGCTGAAGCTCGCTGACGAAATCGGCTATCCGCTCGTGGTGCGTCCGTCGTACGTGCTGGGCGGCCGCGCGATGGAAATCGTCCACGAGCCGCGCGACCTCGAACGCTATATGCGTGAGGCCGTCAAGGTATCGAACGATTCGCCGGTGCTGCTCGACCGCTTCCTGAACGACGCGATCGAATGCGACGTGGATTGCATTTCCGATGGCGACGCCGTGTTTATCGGCGGCGTGATGGAGCACATCGAACAGGCGGGCGTGCACTCGGGCGACTCGGCCTGCTCGCTGCCGCCGTATTCGCTGTCGAAGGAGACGGTTGCCGAACTGAAGCGCCAGACGGCCGCGATGGCGAAGGCGCTGAACGTGGTCGGCCTGATGAACGTGCAGTTCGCGATCCAGCAGGTGCCCTCCAAAACAAATGCGGCTGATGGCGCGAAGGACGACATCATCTACGTGCTCGAAGTGAACCCGCGCGCGTCGCGCACGGTCCCGTACGTGTCGAAGGCGACCAGCCTGCCGCTCGCGAAGATCGCTGCGCGCGCGATGGTCGGCCAGAAGCTCGCCGCGCAAGGCGTGACGAAGGAAGTCGAGCCGCCGTACTTCAGCGTGAAGGAAGCGGTGTTCCCGTTCGTCAAGTTCCCGACGGTCGACCCGGTGCTCGGACCTGAAATGCGTTCGACCGGCGAAGTGATGGGCGTCGGTCAGACGTTCGGCGAGGCGCTGTTCAAGTCGCAACTCGCGGCGGGTTCGCGTCTGCCGGAGTCGGGCACGGTGTTGCTGACCGTGATGGACGCCGACAAGCCGAAGGCGGTCGAAGTCGCGCGCATGCTGCACGAGCTCGGCTACCCGATCGTCGCGACCAAGGGCACGGCTGCCGCGATCGAAGCGGCCGGCGTGCCGGTCAAGGTCGTCAACAAGGTAAAGGACGGCCGTCCGCACATCGTCGATATGATCAAGAACGGCGAGATCGCTCTCGTCTTCACGACCGTCGACGAAACGCGCGCGGCGATCGCCGATTCGCGTTCGATTCGCATGAGCGCGCAGGCGAACAAGGTCACCTACTACACGACGATGTCGGGCGCACGCGCGGCGGTGGAGGGTCTTCGTTATCTGAAGAACCTGGAAGTCTATGATTTACAAGGACTCCACGCTCGCCTAAACTAAGGCTTCATACCTGTCCAAGATGTAAGTGCCGCGGTTAAGCGGCGTTCCGCAGGTGCTGCGGCCCGGGTCTGTCCATGGGCGGCGGCTTTCGCGGAATGCACTTAACCGCGGTGATTTTTTTTATGGCCGTTTTTTGCCTCCAGAGTTGTTTATGAGCACTATTCCATTGACGAAGCGCGGAGCAGACATGCTGCGCGATGAATTGCAGCGCTTGAAATCGGTTGAGCGTCCGGCCGTGATCAACTCGATCGCGGAAGCGCGCGCCCAGGGCGATCTGTCGGAAAACGCGGAATACGACGCTGCGAAGGAAAAGCAGGGCTTCATCGAAGGCCGCATCGCCGAAATCGAGTCGAAGCTCGCGGGCGCGCAGGTGATCGATCCGGCGCAAGTGGAAGCGGACGGCCGCGTGGTGTTCGGCGCGACGCTCGAGCTCGAAGACCTCGAGTCGGGCGCGTCAGTCAAGTATCAGATCGTCGGTGACGACGAAGCGGACATCGACCACGGCCTGATCTCGATCAGCTCGCCGATCGCGCGTGCGCTGATCGGTAAGTCGGAAGGCGACGTCGCGTCGGTGCAGGCACCGGGCGGCATTCGCGAATACGAAATCATCGCGGTCAGCTACATCTGAGGATGGCGCCGGTGTCTCTGATGCCGCATCGTTTATTCCGCCTGGTGACGGTGGTGTGGGTCGGTAGCCTGTTGACTATCGGCTACGCGGTTGCGCCCGTGCTGTTCACGTCGCTCGACCGCATGACGGCGGGTGCCCTTGCCGCGCAGCTGTTTCGGATTCAGGGAGTGATTGGCGTCGTGTGCGGTATTTTGCTGCTCGGTCTTGCCAATCTGCTCGTGCGGCGCGGTAGTGGCGTGTATCGCCGCCTGCGCTGGCTGCTCGCCGGTATGCTCGTATGCGTGCTGGTGGGCTATTTCGCGTTGCAGCCGTTCATGAACGCGATGCGCGTCGCGGCGCTCGAGGCTGGCGGCGACGTCGGACATTCCGTTTATGCGACGCGCTTCGGCATCCTGCATGGCGTGTCGAGTCTGTTCTATCTGATCGAGAGCCTGCTAGGTGCTGCGCTCGTGTGGCTGCTACCGGTGCATGTCGGTACCGCGGCCGACGAAGAGGGCGCGCGCGGAGTCACGGGGAAGGTGGCGGGCTGAGGCTCGCGGGTGGCTGGTGGTGTGACGCGGCGCTATGTCCGCCGGTCTATGCCGAACCGATGCCCGCGATGAACTTCATGTTGCGACGAATCGTCGCTATTCCGGCGGCCATTGGCGCTGTTTCGGGCCTTGCGCCCAAGCCCGCCAACGCGCGGTGCGGACCGGTCCGCACCTTCGCCCCGTGTGCTCTTACTTCGACTGATGCGAACGCTTCGCGCTGGTTTGACGCTTCTTCGCGCGCTTGATGTTGCCGCCCTGCGTCACGCGTTCATTGCCGCGCACCAACACCGCTTTCGCTCGCGGCTTGCGCATCGGCACGTCGGTCGGCTTCACCACTTTGACGATGCGCGGTGCGCGGCCTTTGCTCGGCCGGGCTTCTTCAGCTGCCGCTTCACGGGCGCTCGGCAACGCGCCGCGCTTCGCTTTTGCCGCCGGCTGTGCCGATTCTGGCTTCCAGATCACGAGCAACTTGCCGATATGCTGAATCGGTGCCGCGTTCAGCGTGTCGCAGATCTCTTCGTAGATGGCGATGCGCTCCTCGCGCTCATCACCGAACACGCGGATTTTGATCAGTTGATGCGCTGCGAGGTGCACCCTGATTTCGGCGAGTACAGCGTCGGTCAAGCCTTCGGCCCCGACGAGCACGACCGGTTTGAGCGCATGTGCCTGGGAGCGCAACTCGGCGCGTTGGTCGGAAGAGACTTTGAGGGCTGGCATGGAAAGTGGAAGACTCGACTAAAATGGCGGCTCCTGCGCTTTCGTCCGATCGCCGAGCGATTCGGGCGGGTTGATTCAGCAGGGCGCGTCAGAACAACAGAATCGCGGATGGCCGCCAGTCTGGCGGTGGCCGCGCGAATTAACCGCGTATTATCCCCTAAAGCGCGACTTGACGCAGCAATAGTTCAATCTTTAATGGCAAAAAATAAGTTCAATACCGCGTGGCTGCACGACCACATCAACGATCCCTACGTCAAAATGGCGCAGCGGGAAGGCTATCGCGCCCGCGCGGCCTACAAGCTCAAGGAAATCGACGAACAGGACAAGCTCATCCGCCCCGGACAGGTGATCGTCGATCTCGGTTCCTCGCCGGGCAGCTGGAGCCAGTACGCGCGTAACAAGCTCGCCGGCGGCTCGCAACGCAACGCGGAGCGCGAAGGTGGCATCGACGGCACGATCATCGCTTTGGACATTCTGCCGATGGAGCCGGTAGCCGACGTGCACTTCATCCAGGGGGATTTCCGCGAAGACTCGGTGCTGGTCCAGCTCGAAGAGTTGGTCGGCGCGCGCCAGGTAGACCTTGTAATTTCGGATATGGCACCCAACCTGTCCGGTGTGGCGATCGCGGACGCGGCGCGGATCGAGCATTTATGCGATCTCGCGCTCGAATTCGCACAAAATCACCTGAAGCCCGATGGTGCCCTTTTAGTCAAATGCTTTCACGGCAGCGGATATAGTCAGATTGTCGAAAAGTTCAAGCGCCAATTCAAGGTGGTGGCGGCCCGCAAGCCGAAGGCGTCGCGGGATAAATCGTCAGAAACATTTATTTTGGGTAAGCATTTGAAGCGTCTCGCGTAGGGATGCGGCGAGCCGGTTCCATTTCTGCTAATAACTAGCCCGATGCGTCGGAGACCAGCGTCAAGCTGGCCCGCTACCCTATTTCCGTGGTAGTGAAACGCTATGGCAGGGGTCTGCGGACTGGATTAGAATGCTTTCGTGGTGCCGCAAGGCAAATGTAGGCGCCCGTCTAAGTGAAGGAGTGGTGCTTTGAACAACAATATGTTTTCGAAAGCAGCAGTGTGGCTGGTAATCGCACTGGTGCTGTTTACGGTGTTCAAGCAGTTCGACAAGCCCCGTGTCCAGGAAGGCGTTTCCTATTCGCAGTTCATGGACGACGCGAAGAACGGCAAAGTCAAGAACGTCATTGTCCAGGGGCGGAACCTCACGGTCACTCCAGCAGACGGCCAGAAGTACCAGATCGTGTCGCCCGGCGACATCTGGATGGTCGGCGATCTGATGAAGTATGGCGTACAGGTGAGCGGCAAGGCTGACGACGAACCCAATGCACTGATGTCCGTGTTGTATTACCTCGGGCCGACGATCCTGATCATCGGTTTCTGGTTCTACATGATGCGACAGATGCAGGGGGGCGGCAAAGGCGGGGCCTTCTCGTTTGGCAAGTCGCGCGCGCGGCTGATCGACGAGAACAACAACGCAATCAATTTCACCGACGTTGCCGGTTGCGACGAAGCCAAGGAAGAAGTGTCGGAGCTCGTCGACTTTTTGCGCGATCCGCAGAAATTCCAGAAGCTCGGTGGTCGCATTCCGCGCGGCGTGCTGCTCGTTGGCCCGCCGGGAACCGGTAAGACGCTGCTCGCACGCGCGATCGCCGGCGAGGCGAAGGTGCCGTTCTTCAGCATTTCGGGTTCGGATTTCGTGGAAATGTTCGTCGGCGTCGGCGCGGCTCGCGTGCGCGACATGTTCGAGCAGGCCAAGAAGCACGCGCCGTGTATCGTGTTCATCGACGAAATCGACGCGGTCGGCCGTCATCGCGGCGCCGGCATGGGCGGCGGTAACGACGAGCGCGAACAGACGCTGAACCAGATGCTCGTCGAAATGGACGGCTTCGAGGCGAACTCGGGTGTCATCGTGATCGCCGCGACGAACCGTTCGGACGTACTCGACAAGGCGCTTTTGCGTCCGGGCCGTTTCGACCGCCAGGTGTACGTCGGTCTGCCCGATATCCGTGGCCGCGAGCACATCATGAAGGTGCACCTGCGCAAGGTACCGATTTCGAACGACGTCGATGCGGCAGTGATCGCGCGCGGCACGCCGGGTTTCTCGGGCGCCGATCTCGCGAACCTCGTCAACGAAGCAGCACTGTTCGCGGCGCGCCGCGGCAAGCGCATCGTCGAAATGACCGATTTCGAGGACGCGAAGGACAAGATCTTCATGGGTCCAGAGCGCAAGTCGGCCGTGATCCGCGAAGAATCGAAGCGTGCGACCGCGTATCACGAATCGGGCCACGCGGTGATCGCGAAGCTGTTGCCGAAGGCCGATCCGGTGCATAAGGTCACGATCATTCCGCGCGGCCGTGCGCTGGGCGTCACGTGGCAGTTGCCGGAGCATGATAACGAAACGTACTCGAAGGACTATCTGCTCGACCGTCTTGCCATTCTGTTCGGTGGTCGCGTCGCGGAAGAGCTGTTCCTGAACCTAATCAGCACCGGTGCGTCGGACGACTTCAACAAGGCGACCCAGACGGCTCGCGCGATGGTTGCCCGCTTCGGTATGACGGATGCGCTCGGACCGATGGTCTATGTCGACGACGAAAACGACGCTTCGCCGTTCGGCCGCGGCTTCACGCGAACCATTTCGGAAGCGACGCAGCAGAAGGTCGATGCGGAAATCCGTCGTGTGCTGGACGAGCAGTACAATCTCGCGCGGCGCCTGCTGGAAGAAAACCGCGACAAGGTCGAAGCGATGACCGCCGCATTGATGGAGTGGGAGACGATCGACGCCGATCAGATCAACGACATCATGGCCGGCCGTCCGCCGCGTTCGCCGAAGAGTTCGCCGCCGTCGGCAAGCGACGCCTCCTCGGGCGGCAGCGCGGGCACAGAAGTCAAGCCGGGCAGCGCAACCGCGCCGGCCTGATAGGTAGCCAGTAGAAAGTGCGGGCCGGTGTGCTACACACCGGCCCGTTTTGCATTGATCCGTTCAAAGTGAAGCATTGTTACGTGTCGAAAGTCGATTGTTCTTCCGTACCCCTTCCAGAGCCGCTGCAGTGCGGCCGCTTCAAGCTGACGTTTGAACGCCCGTTGGTCATGGGCATTCTGAACGTCACTCCCGATTCCTTCTCCGATGGCGGCTTGTACGCGATGCGCGGCGATGCGCTGCGCCATGCCGAGCGCATGATGCTCGAGGGCGCGGACATTATCGATATCGGCGGCGAATCGACGCGTCCTGGCGCGCCGCCGGTGCCGCTCGACGAGGAACTCGAGCGCGTGATACCGCTCGTCGAGCAACTTCGTGGCGCGAATGTGCCGTTGTCGGTCGATACGTACAAGCCGGAAGTGATGCGCGATGCGTTGAACGCGGGCGCCGACCTGATCAACGACGTCTGGGGCTTCCGCATGCCCGGCGCGATCGACGCGGTGCGCGACAGCGACTGCGGCCTTTGTGTAATGCATATGTTAGGTGAGCCGCAGACCATGCAGCGCGGCGAGCCGCACTATGCCGACGTTGTCAGCGAAGTGCGCCAGTTCCTCGAGGAGCGTGTCGCGACTTTGCAGCAGGCGGGGATTGCGCGCGAGCGAATCAGCGTCGATCCGGGTTTCGGCTTCGGCAAGATCGTCGTCGAGCACAACTACGCGTTGCTTGCGCATCTGCGCGACACGGCGCCGCGCGCCGCGTCGCCATATCCGATCCTTGCGGGCATGTCGCGCAAATCGATGGTTGGCGCGGTGACAGGGCGGCCGGCGCCGGAGCGCGTGGCCGGCAGCATCGCCGCAGCGGTGTGCGCGGCCGAGCGGGGCGCCGCGATTCTGCGCGTACACGACGTCGCGCAAACAGTCGATGCATTGAAAGTATGGGCAACCCTGCGCGACGCTGCCAAGCAGAGCCGCGCGCACGGTTGAGCCCGCAGCCAGATACAGGGAGAACAAATATGGCACGTCGTTACTTCGGAACGGACGGCATTCGGGGCAAGGTCGGCGAAGGCCCGATCACGCCGGAATTCGTGTTGCGGCTCGGCTACGCGGCTGGCAAGGTGCTCGCGGGCGCCGATCAATGGGCGAAGACAGGCGCTCGCCCGACCGTGCTGATCGGCAAGGACACGCGCGTCTCGGGCTACATGCTCGAAGCCGCGCTCGAATCGGGCTTTTCGGCGGCCGGCGTCGACGTGATGCTGGCCGGCCCGATGCCGACTCCCGGCATCGCCTATCTGACGCGCGCGCTGCGGCTTGCCGCGGGCGTCGTGATCAGCGCGTCGCATAACCCGTACTACGACAACGGTATCAAGTTCTTCTCGGCCGACGGCAACAAGCTGCCGGACGACGTCGAGGCGCAGATCGAAGAACAGCTCGAGCTGCCGCTCGCTTGCGCGGCTTCCGAGCAGTTGGGCAAGGCGCGTCGTCTCGACGACGCGGCCGGCCGCTACATCGAGTTCTGCAAGAGCACCTTCCCGGCCGCGTACGACCTGCGCGGCATGAAGCTCGTCGTCGATTGCGCGCATGGCGCCGCGTACGACGTCGCGCCGCACGTGTTTCATGAGCTCGGCGCGGAAGTGATCCCGATCGGCGTCTCGCCGAACGGCTTCAATATCAACGACGGCGTCGGTGCGACCGCGCCGGACGCGCTGGTGCGCGCGGTGCGCGCGAACCACGCGGACCTCGGGATCGCGCTCGACGGCGACGCCGACCGTTTGCAGGTCGTCGACGAGTCCGGCCGGCTGTTCAACGGCGACGAGCTGCTGTACGTGCTGGTCAAGGACCGTATCGCGACCGCCGGCCACGTGGAAGGCGCGGTCGGCACGCTGATGACCAACATGGCCGTGGAGGTCGCGCTGCAGAGAGCCGGCGTCAAGTTCGTGCGCGCCGCGGTCGGCGACCGCTATGTGCTCGAACAGCTTCGTGAACACGGCTGGCAGCTCGGCGCCGAAGGTTCGGGCCACATTCTGTCGCTCGATCGCCATTCGACCGGCGACGGCATCGTGTCCGCTCTGCTCGTGCTGGCGGCGATGCAGCGCAGCGGCAAATCGCTCGCGGATCTGCTCGACGGCGTCACGCTGTTCCCGCAGAAGCTGATCAACGTGCGCATGAAGCCAGGGGCGGACTGGAAGGGCAGCGATACGATTCGTAGCGCGATCAAAGTGGCCGAAGGCGCGCTCGACGGGCGCGGTCGCGTCCTGATCCGCGCGTCGGGCACCGAGCCCGTACTGCGCGTGATGGTAGAGGCGCAGAACGTCGCGGACGCGCTTGAGCATTCGGAAGCGATTGCGCAAGCCGTGCGGGTAGCAACGGCCTGATCTGTTCCCCAACAGGCGGCGGGCGGTGGCGACCGCTTGCTGCCTGACGGTCGCTCCGAGAGCTTCGGCGACCCGCGTGCCATGACCTTCGTCGCCGGCTTCACCCCCAATAAATCCCCACGCTCCAGCCGCCAAAAGGTCGGTGCATCCCGCACCAAAACCTCTCTCCGCACCGAGCGCAAACGTTCGCGCCCCGTCTTTTTCGTCTAACTTGAAGAATGCAATGCAACGAGCATCGCAATCGCGGCAATTTGCCGGCTCCTGTACCTTTCATCGGGTAAGGTGACTGTCACATCTGATTCACGATCAGTCACGTTTTTGTCATAAAGAGACCCTAAGCTTCGCGGTGTTCGAGTTTCCCGCTCACACCACACGCTCACACTCCATTGGAGGTCTCATGAAATTGATGCAAACCGTGTTCGCTGGCGTCGCTGGCGCGCTTTTCGCAATCGCAGCGCAAGCCGCAGACATCACCGGCGCGGGCAGCACGTTCGCGGCACCGATTTACACGAAGTGGGCCGACGCTTATCAGAAGACCGGCGGCGGCAAGGTTAACTACCAGGGCATCGGGTCGTCGGGCGGCATCAAGCAGATCGAGGCGAAGACCGTCGATTTCGCGGGTTCGGACGCTCCGCTGAAGGACGACGAACTCGCAAAGCAAGGCCTGTTCCAATTCCCGACGGTGGTCGGCGGCGTGGTGCCGGCAGTCAACGTGCCGGGCGTGAAGCCGGGCGAACTGGTGCTGTCGGGTGAAGTGCTCGGCGACATCTATCTCGGCAAGATCAAGAAGTGGAATGACCCGGCAATCGTCGCGCTGAACTCGAAGGTCAAGCTGCCGGATCTGGACATCGCCGTGGTGCGCCGCGCCGACGGTTCGGGCACCAGCTTCATCTGGACGAACTACCTGTCGAAGGTCAACCCGGAATGGAAGACGAAGGTCGGTGAAGGTGCGACGGTCAACTGGCCGACCGGTACGGGCGGCAAGGGTAACGACGGCGTTGCGGCATTCGTGCAGCGTCTGCCGGGTTCGATCGGCTACGTCGAATGGGCGTACGCCAAGCAGAACCACATGAACTACGTCGCGATGAAAAACGAAGCTGGCGCAGTGGTTCAGCCGCAGACGGAAACGTTCAAGGCAGCGGCTGCTGGCGCTGACTGGTCGAAGTCGTTCTACCAGATCCTGACGAACGAGCCGGGCAAGAACGCATGGCCGATCGTCGGCGCGACGTTCGTGCTGCTGCACACGACGCAGGAAAAGGCACCGCAAGGCGCGGAAACGCTGAAGTTCTTCGACTGGGCGTTCAAGAACGGCGGTCAGGCTGCGAACGATCTGGACTACATCTCGCTGCCGGAATCGGTCGTGTCGGAAATCCGCACGCAGTGGAAGCAGAAGGTCAAGGATTCGGCAGGCAAGACGCTCGCCGAGTAACAGGCGTAAGCTGGCGCGGTATGTCTGAATCGCGCCTGGTAGCACCCCGGCCGTCCTCGTACGAGGACGGCCTGCGACTTTCACGCGGCACGCGCCGCATGCATCACCGCCCGCCCGACAAGTGTCGTCCGGCAACTGGAAACAGGTCCCTCAGGCTCTCATGTCCGATATTCATTTAGCGTCCGGCACGAGCCGGGCCACTCCGCCTGGCAGCGCGTCGCAGCAAAAAGCGCCTGGCCGCTCCGGCGATGTGATCTTCGGCGGCCTCGCACGCCTTTCCGCGGTCGTCACGCTGCTGCTGCTCGGCGGCATCATCGTGTCCCTGATCATCTCCTCGATGCCGTCGATTCGCGAGTTCGGTCTCGCGTTCCTGTGGACGGCGGTGTGGGATCCACCCAGCAAGCAATTTGGCGCGCTCGTGCCGATCTACGGCACCCTCGCGACGTCGATCATCGCTCTGATCATCGCGGTGCCCGTCAGCTTCGGCATCGCACTGTTTCTGACCGAACTGTCGCCCGCGTGGCTGCGTCGGCCGCTCGGCATCGCGATCGAACTGCTCGCCGCGATTCCGTCGATCGTGTACGGCATGTGGGGTCTGCTCGTGTTCGCGCCGATTTTCGCGGTGTGGTTCCAGAAGCCTCTCGGCGCGGTGCTCGGCGGCATTCCGATCGTCGGTGCGCTGTTCTCGGGTCCGCCGATCGGCATCGGCATTCTGTGCGCGGGCGTGATCCTTGCGATCATGATCATCCCGTACATCGCTGCGGTCATGCGCGACGTGTTCGAAGTGACGCCGGTGCTGCTGAAGGAATCGGCCTACGGTATCGGCTGCACGACGTGGGAAGTGATGTGGAAGATCGTACTGCCGTACACCAAGACCGGTGTGATCGGCGGCATCATGCTCGGCCTCGGCCGCGCGCTGGGTGAGACGATGGCGGTCACCTTCGTGATCGGCAACACCAATCTGCTCGACAATATTTCGCTGTTTTCGCCGGGCAACAGCATCACGTCGGCGCTCGCCAACGAGTTCGCGGAAGCGGACCCGGGCCTGCACACGTCGGCGCTGATGGAGCTCGGCCTGATCCTGTTCGTAATTACATTCATCGTGCTGGCGATTTCGAAAATCATGCTGCTGCGTCTCGAGAAAGGGGAGGGCGCGAAATGAGCGGGCCGTCCCTGAATATGCCGGGCCTGAAGGACCCCGCGACGCTCGAAGCGATGCGCGTGCGTCTGCAAGGGCGCCGTCGGATGACCAACGCGATCGCGCTGACGCTGTCGCTCGCGGCGATGGCGTTCGGCCTGCTGTGGCTCGTGTGGATTCTCTATACGACGCTGCATCTCGGGATCGGCGGTTTGTCGGTCGAGCTCTTCACGCAGTCGACGCCGCCGCCGAACACCGATGGCGGCGGTCTTGCGAATGCGATCGTCGGCAGCCTGTTGCTGGTCGCGCTCGCGACCTTCGTTGGCACGCCGATCGGCATCATGGCGGGCGTCTATCTCGCCGAATACGGCCAGAAGGGCTGGCTTGCGAACCTCACGCGCTTCATCAACGACATCCTGCTGTCGGCGCCGTCGATCGTCATCGGTCTGTTCGTCTACGCGCTCGTCGTCGCGAAGATGGGCCACTTCAGCGGTTGGGCCGGCGTGCTCGCGCTGGCGCTGCTGCAGATTCCGATCGTGATCCGCACGACCGAAAACATGCTGAAGCTCGTGCCGAATGCGATGCGGGAAGCCGCGTTCGCGCTCGGCACGCCGAAGTGGAAGATGGTGCTTTCGATCACGCTGAAGGCGTCGATCGCGGGCATCGTCACCGGTGTGCTGCTCGCGGTCGCGCGGATTGCCGGCGAAACCGCGCCGCTGCTCTTCACCGCGCTGTCGAACCAGTTCTTCTCGGTCGATATGGGCCAGCCGGTCGCGAACCTGCCGGTCACGATCTACAAGTTTGCGATGAGCCCGTTCGCGCAATGGCAATCGCTCGCGTGGGCCGGCGTCTTCCTGATCACGCTCGCGGTGCTGGGACTGAATATCCTCGCGCGCACGATCTTCTCGAACAAGTAAGGGCGGAGTGAATCCGATGAACATGGCAGAAACCCAACTCAATCCGGCCGGGCACGCAACCGCGCCCGCGGGCTCCGACCCCGAACACAGCGCTCACGCTCAAACGCCGTCGCGTCCGAAGATCGAGGTCAAGGATCTCAACTTCTTCTACGGCAAGTACCACGCGCTGAAGAACATCAATCTGCAGATTCCCGAAGGCAAGGTGACCGCGTTCATCGGCCCGTCGGGCTGCGGCAAGTCCACGCTGCTGCGAACCTTCAACAAGATGTACGCGCTCTATCCGGAGCAGCGCGCGGAAGGCGAGATCGTGATGGACGGTGAAAACCTGCTGACCACGCGCCAGGATATTTCGCTGCTGCGCGCGCGCATCGGCATGGTGTTCCAGAAGCCGACGCCGTTCCCGATGTCGATCTACGACAACATCGCTTTCGGCGTGAAGATGTTCGAGAAGCTGTCGCGCTCGGAAATGGACGACCGCGTCGAATGGGCGCTGACCAAGGCGGCGCTGTGGAACGAAGTGAAGGACAAGCTCGGCCAGAGCGGCTACGGTCTGTCGGGCGGCCAGCAGCAGCGTCTGTGTATCGCGCGCGGTATCGCGATTCGCCCCGAAGTGCTGCTGCTCGACGAGCCGTGCTCGGCGCTCGACCCGATTTCGACGGGCCGTATCGAAGAGCTGATCGCTGAGCTGAAGAGCGACTACACGGTCGTGATCGTCACTCATAACATGCAGCAGGCGGCCCGCTGTTCGGACTACACTGCCTATATGTACCTCGGTGAACTGATCGAATTCGGCGACACAGAAAAGATCTTCATCAAGCCGGTCCGCAAGGAAACCGAGGACTACATCACCGGCCGCTTCGGCTGATCCGCCGGGCAATACAACGGAGTACGACATGTCCGATAAACATCTGTCCAGCCAGTTCGACGCCGACCTGAACCTCGTTTCGTCGAAAGTGCTCGAAATGGGCGGCCTCGTCGAATCGCAGATCGTCAACGCGATGCAGGCGCTCAACGAATTCGACCTCGGTATCGCCGAGCAGGTCATCGCCACCGAAGACCGTCTGAACAAGATGGAAGTCGAGATCGACGAGGAGTGCAGCAACATCATCGCGCGCCGTCAGCCGGCCGCGCGCGATCTGCGCCTGCTGATCGCGATCTCAAAGACCATCACGAACCTCGAGCGCGCGGGCGACGAAGCCGAGAAGATCGCGAAGCGCACCAAGCGTCTGATGGAAGACGGCGCCTCGCGCACCATCAACATCGCCGAGATCAAGCTGTCCGGCGAGATGGCCGTGTCGATCCTGCGCCGAGCGCTCGACGCGTTCGCGCGTCTGGACACGGTCGCCGCCGCGCAGATCGTGCGCGACGACAAGGCGATCGATGAGGAATTCCGCGCGTTCGTGCGCAAGCTGATTTCGTATATGACCGAAGATCCGCGTTCGATCTCGGTGGGCCTCGACTTCCTGTTCATCGCCAAGGCGATCGAGCGGATCGGCGACCACGCGAAGAACATCGCCGAATTCATCATCTACATCGTCAAGGGTACCGACGTGCGGCACCAGTCGCGCGACGCGCTCGAACGCGAAGCGCTCAGCTAATCCAGAGATAAGGAACAGAGGTGCCGATGCCCAGCAGCATTCTCGTCATTGAAGATGAGCCCGCCATTTCCGAATTGATTTCGGTCAATCTTCAACACGCCGGACACTGCCCGATTCGTGCGTACAACGCGGAGCAGGCGCACAACCTGATCAGCGACGTGCTGCCCGATCTCGTGCTGCTCGACTGGATGTTGCCGGGCAAATCGGGCATTTCGTTCGCGCGCGATCTGCGCAACAACGAGCGCACGAAGCATATCCCGATCATCATGCTGACCGCGCGCGGCGACGAGCAGGACAAGGTGCTCGGTCTCGAGATCGGCGCCGACGACTACGTGACGAAGCCGTTCTCGCCGAAGGAACTGATGGCGCGCATCAAGGCGGTGCTGCGCCGCCGCGCGCCGCAGCTGACCGAAGACGTGGTCGCGATCAACGGCCTGAAGCTCGATCCGGCCACGCACCGCGTCGCCGCGCATGCGGAAGGCAGCGAGATCAAGCTCGATCTCGGCCCGACCGAATTCCGTCTGCTGCATTTCTTCATGACTCACCCGGAGCGCGTGCACAGCCGCACGCAACTGCTCGACCAGGTGTGGGGCGATCACGTGTTCGTCGAAGAGCGTACCGTCGACGTGCATATTAAGCGTCTGCGTGCGGCACTCAAGCCGGCCGGGTGCGATGCTATGATTGAAACGGTACGCGGCAGCGGCTACCGGCTGGCGAAGAGCGCCTGATAGCCGTCGTCGGCGGCGCACTGCACTGCGTAGCTGTTGCGCCGCCGCACCTCCTTCCTGCGCTGTATTTTCTCTTCGATCGCTAGACCATGAACATCATCTGGGCGCGCTCCATCGTGTCGGTCGTGCTGCTTGCTGTTCTGTGCGCGGTGGTCGGCGCACTGGTGAACGTCAAGGCGGGGCTCGCTCTCGCCATCGTCATGCTGCTCGCACAGAGCGTCTTCAGTACCTTCCATAAGCAGCGTCTGTGGCGTCTGCTCGATGCACCGGTGTACGGCGAAGTGCCGAGCGCCCCCGGCATCTGGGGCGAAATCTACTACCGTCTGCACAAGCTCGCGAAGCGCTGGCACGCCCAGGTGCGCCAGGTCGAGCAGCAGCATTCGCGTTTCATCCAGGCGATCCAGGCGTCGCCGAACGGCGTCGCGATGCTCGACGATCACGATCAGATCGAGTGGTGCAACGCGATTTCCGAAAGCCACTTCGGGCTCGATGCGAAGCGCGATCTGCGCCAGCACATCACGCATCTGGTGCGCCATCCGGATTTCGTGCGCTATCTGAATTCGCATCGGTACGAGGAAATGCTGATCATGCGCGGCATGGGCGACAAGCGCCAGAACGTGCTGTCGGTGCAGGTGTTTCCGTATGGCGACAATCGCAAACTGGTGCTGTCGCAGGACATCACCGAACTCGAGCGCACCGATGCGATGCGGCGTGACTTCGTCGCCAACGTGTCGCACGAACTGAAAACGCCGCTTACCGTGCTGTCCGGTTTTCTCGAGACGATGCGCGAGCTGCCGTTGGGCGAGGCCGAGCGCGCGCGCTATCTCGACCTGATGGAGCAGCAGGCGTCGCGCATGCGTCATATCGTCAGCGATCTGCTGGTGCTCGCGACGCTCGAAGGTGACAACAAGCCGCCGAGCGATCAGATGATCGACATGCAGGCGGTATTGCGGCATCTGCGCGACGACGCGCAGAGCCTGTCCGGCGATCATCACAAGATCGTCTTCGAAGCCGACGAAGCTTTGACCGTCACCGGCGTCGAAACCGAGATTCTCAGTGCGTTCGGCAACCTGGTGACGAACGCGATCCGCTATACGCCCGACGGCGGCTCGATCAAGGTCAACTGGCGTGCGCAGGGTGGCCATGCGGTGTTCTCGGTCATCGATAGCGGCCTCGGCATTCCGGCCGCCGATATTCCGCGGCTCACCGAGCGCTTCTATCGCGTCGATCGCAGCCGTTCGCGCGACACGGGCGGCACCGGGCTCGGTCTTGCCATCGTCAAGCACGTATTGCAACGGCACGATGCGCAACTTGAAGTGAAGAGCGAAGAAGGGCGCGGCAGCACGTTCACGGTGCGCTTTCCGGTGTATCGGACCGCGCGCTGTCAAACCGCGCAGGTTTGAGCACGGCAGTCGTCCGACTGGTCGATCCAACAAAAAAACCGCCTGAAACAGGCGGTTTTTTTATGCGCGCGGATCATCAGGCGCCCACCGTCGCGGCGAGCGCGCGCGACGCGGGCGACTACGAACAGAACTTGCCGAGCAGGCTCATCTGCGCATTGCGCGACGCCTTGCCCGGCCGGCGCCGGCGATAGTGACCATCGCTTTGCATCAACCAGGCCGACTGGTTGTCGCCGAGAAACGCCGATAGCCCTTCCGCGATCACGCGCCGTTTCAGCCGCCGGTTGTTGACCGGGAATGCGACTTCGACGCGCCGGAACAGATTGCGATCCATCCAGTCGGCGCTCGACAGATAGACCTGCTCCTTGCCGCTGTCGTAGAAGTAGTAGATGCGATGATGTTCGAGAAAGCGCCCGACGATCGAGCGCACCGTGATGTTCTCGGAGAGTCCTTGCACGCCCGGCTGCAGCGAGCACACGCCGCGCACGATCAGATCGATCTTCACGCCGGCCTGCGCTGCTTCATACAGCTCGGCGATCACCGTCGGCTCGAGGAGTGCGTTCATCTTCGCGACGATGCGCGCCTTCCTGCCCGCCCGTGCGTGCTCGGCTTCCTTGCGGATCGCTTCGACGAGCTTCGGGTGCAGCGTGAACGGCGACTGCCACAATTCGTGCAGCTTCAGCTCGCCGCCGATGCCGGTCAGCTGCTGGAATACATGGTGCACGTCCTCGCAGATCTTCTGATCGGCGGTCATCAGACCGAAGTCGGTATAGAGGCGCGCGGTGCGCGGGTGATAGTTGCCGGTGCCGAGGTGCGCGTAGCGCTTCAGGGTCGACTTGCCGCCCGCCAATACGCGTCGCACGATCAGCATCATTTTCGCGTGGCACTTGTGGCCGACCACGCCGTAGACCACGTGCGCGCCGACCGCTTCGAGCTGCGAGGCCCAGTTGATGTTGGTTTCTTCGTCGAAGCGCGCGAGCAGCTCGACGACCACCGTGACTTCCTTGCCGTTGCGCGCGGCCTGCATCAGCGCGTCCATCAGCGGCGAGTCGGTGCCGGTGCGATAGATGGTCTGCTTGATCGCGACCACGTTCGGGTCCTTGGCCGCCTGCAGCAGCAGCTCGAGCACCGGCTGGAAGCTCTCGTACGGATGATGCAGCAGCACGTCGCCCTGATCGATCACGTCGAACATGCTCGCGCTGTTGGCGATCTGCGTCGGCGTCGACGGAATATGCGGCACGAACTTCAGATCCGGCCGGTCGACCATCTCGGGCAGCTGCATCAGCCGCACCAGATTGACGGGGCCGTTCACGTAGTAGCAGTCCTTGTTCGACAGACCGCTTTCGTCGAGCAGGCGCCGCACCACGTGCGCGGGCGTGTCCGCCGACACTTCGAGCCGCACCGCATTGCCGAGATGCCGCGCCGGCAGTTCGCCCTGCAACGCGACGCGCAGATTGGTGATTTCGTCTTCGTCGACGAACAGTTCGCTATTGCGGGTGATGCGAAACTGATTGCAGCTGCGCACGAGGAGGTTCGGAAACAGTTCGCCGACGAAGCGTTGCAACAGCGAGCTCAGCAGCACGAAGCCATGCGGATAGCCCGACAGTTCCTGCGGCATGCGCACGAGCCGCGGCAGCGCGCGCGGCGCCTGCACGATGCCCATCATCGCCTGGCGGCCGAATGCATCCTTGCCTTCGAGTTCGACGACGAAGTTCAGGCTCTTGTTCAGCACGCGCGGAAACGGATGGGCAGGATCGAGACCGATCGGCGTCAACACCGGCAGCAGTTCGTCGAAGAAGTAGTTGCGCGCCCATTCGGTCTGCGCGTCGCTCCATGCTTCGGTGCCGTGGAAATAAATACCTTCCTCCTCGAGCGCGGTGAGCACCGTGTCGTGCAGCATCGTGTACTGGCGATGTACCAGCTTCTGCGCACGCTCGACCACGAGGTCGTACACGTGTTGCAGCGACATGCCGTCCGGCGACAATGCGCCGGGGTTGTCGCGCATCTGTTCCTGAAGCCCGGCCATGCGGACTTCGAAGAATTCGTCGAGATTGCTACTGGTGATGCAGATAAAGCGGAGACGTTCGAGCAGGGGGACGGCGGGATCGGCGGCTTGCGCCAACACGCGCTCGTTGAAACCCAGAATGCCCAGCTCGCGATTCAATAAGGGATAGCGGACGGACATCGGTGGCGAGATTGGAATGTCTGAAATGGCGACGGAAAGACGCTCGGAAATTCTCACGATTTGGTGACGTCCTGATGACATCGGCGGTGTTTTAAACATTTTATGCCGCAATCGTCGGCTGTCGTCAATATGACGCGCTACCTATGCGACGATACCGAACTCCCTGCGCCGCGAGGTGACACCGTGAAGGCTGCTACGCTTAGAATGGCGTCTTTGAACAGTGCGGCCGGCCGCGACGCGCACCATGCGTCGAAGGCGCCGGGCAGGCGCGTGGCGCTGCCAGCGTCCGCCGCCACGCCCGCAGCCGCAGCCGCCGCGCTCGCGCGCATGGAGTACGCTTACCCGATGGTCACTATCCCTCATCTCCTCGCCGCCGTGGATCTCGGTTCGAACAGCTTCCGGCTCATCGTGGGCCGGGTCGAGGAAACCGACGCGGGCAGCCAGATCTATCAGGTCGACGCCTTGCGCGAGCCGGTGCGGCTCGCGGCCGGGCTATCGAGCGACAAAATGCTCGATCGCGCCTCGCAGGTGCGTGGCTGGGATGCGCTGAAGCGCTTCGGCGAGCGTCTGCGCGATTTTCACCCCGACCACGTGCGCGCGGTCGCGACCAATACGCTGCGCATAGCTAAGAATGCGGGCGAGTTTCTCGGCGAAGCACAGGCGGCGCTCGGTTTTCCGATCGAAGTGATCGCGGGGCGCGAGGAAGCGCGCCTGATTTATGCAGGCGCCGCGCACTCGGTGCCGGCGAGCGCGGGCAAGCGGCTCGTCGTCGATATCGGCGGCGGTTCGACGGAATTCATCATCGGCTCGCACTACACGCCGATCAAGATGGAGAGCCTGTATATCGGCTGTGTGAGCCATAGCCGTACGTTTTTTCCGGCCGGCAACGTCGACGAATACACGATGCGTCAGGCCGAGCTCGCCGCGCGCCGCGAAATCCAGATTATTTCCGCCGAATACAAGAAGACCGGCTGGGAGCAGGCGATCGGCTCGTCGGGCACCGCCCGCGCGCTCGCCGAGCTGGTCGAGGCGAACAATTTCAACGACGCCGGCGTCACGCACGGCATTTCGCGCGGCGGCCTGGAGCGGCTCAAGCGCGCGCTGATCAAGGCCGAAAACGTCAACCGGCTGAAACTGATCGCGCTGAAGAGCGACCGCGTGCCGGTGCTCGCGGGCGGCCTGTCGATCATGATCGCGGTGTTCGACGAACTGGGCGTCGACTATGTCGACACCACCGACGGCGCGCTGCGTCTCGGCGTCATGTACGACCTGCTCGGCCGTTCGCAGCACGAGGACATGCGTACGGTGACGGTCGGGGGCTTCATGCGCCGCTATGGCGTCGATCGTGCGCAGGCCGGGCGTATCAGCGATCTGTCGACGAGCCTCTATGACCAGTTCATCGAACCGGACGAAGAACGCCGCGCGGAAAACCGCATGTTCATCGGCTGGGCGGCGTCGCTGCACGAAATCGGGCTGTCGATCTCGCATAGCGCTTATCACAAGCATTCGGCGTATATCGCAAGCAACGCCGACATGCCGGGCTTTTCGCGCACCGATCAGGCGCGCCTCGCCGCGCTCGTGCTCGGCCACGCGGGCAAGCTCGGCAAGCTGTCGCAGACGCGCGACGTCGAATGGCCGCTGCTGTTCTGCCTGCGGCTCGCAGCGTTGCTGTGCCGTCGACGCGCGGACGTCGGCCTGCCGGGTATCACGGTTGCTCAGGCGAACGGCGGTTACGAGGTGCGTTTGCCGAACGAGTGGGTCGCCAACAATCCGTTGACGGACTACAGCCTGATTCAGGAAGCAGCGGAGTGGGAGAAAGTCGGGATTCCGTATCGCGTGGTTTATACGGACGATTGACGCGGCGCCGATCGGCGCACGCTTCGATTCGCGGCGTGCGCGTGCACAAAAAAGCCCTGCAAATGCAGGGCTTTTTCGCTTCCCAGGTGATGCGGCTTAGCGCGGCAACGCATCGCCGAGGAAGTGTCGCGCGTAGCGGGCGTTGATATCGGACAGGCGGAACAGCGTCAGGAAGTCCGCGGTATTGAAGTCGGGGTCCCACGCCGGTGCGCCGCAAATCTTCGCGCCGAGTCGCAAGTAGCCCTTCACGAGCGGCGGCGGCGCGACGGCGGCGCCGGTCTGCAGGTCGTCGACCGGCAGCGGCGTATGCGGGAACGCGCGATATTCGGGCGCGGTCAGCGCGTTGTCGCGCAGCGAGCAATACAGGTTCGCCGCATAGTGGCCGCCGTCGGCCATCGCGACGCTCGCGCAGCCGAGCATCGTCTCGTAGCCGTTGTGCTTCATGTACGCGCCGAGCCCTGCCCACAGCGACATGATCACCGAGCCGCTGCGGTAGTCGGGATGCACGCACGAGCGGCCGACCTCGACCATCTTCGCGCGCAGATGCGTGAGACGCGACACGTCGAACTCGCTTTCCGCATACAGACGGCCGATGCGCGCGGCCTGATGCGGCGGCAATGCGCGATACGTGCCGACTACTTTCAACGTGTCGAGATCGCGTACCAGCAAATGATCGCAGTACGAATCGAAGGCATCGACGTCGAGGCCGGCGGGGCCGCTCAAGCGCGCGCCCATTTCGTCGGCGAAGACGCGATAGCGTAGACGCTGCGCTTCACGCAGCTCTTCGTCGGTACGCGCCCACGACACTTGCAGGCGATGCTGCGCGGTAACCGTTTCCTCGGCGCGCGGCAGACGGCGCGGTTCGAAAAGCGAGGCGAAGGGCAGGGTGGGCGTCGGCAGTTCTCGCATTGGCTGTCCTAGTCGAAAAAGAGGGAGGATTTCTTTTTTCGCCAATGTAGTAACGCGCGGTGACGCTCGCATGGCAAAGCTGTGACGATTGGATGACTGCCCGTAAGCCCTCGCGTGTGTGCCTGTCAAGTCGGACGCGTCGCGCGACGCGTGCGCTCAGATCAGATCGGGACTGATGGCGGCGCGCAACACTGCCTCCTCTTCGCCGTGGCGCTCGCGGCTCTCGATCCACCAGATGCCCGCTTTTTTCAGCGGCCAGCTCGCGCGGCTGTCGCCGAGCAGCTGCGCGGCGACGTGGCCGAGCGTCGGTTGATGGCCGACGATCACCACGGTCTGCGCGATGCCGCCGGGCCAGCCGGCCGCTTCGAGGACATCGTTCGCGCTCGCGTTCGGCGCGAGTTCGCGCACGACGCGATACTGGTCGCTCAACGTCTCGGCGGTCTGGATCGTGCGCACGGCGGGGCTCGCGAGGACGACCGCGTCCTCGGGTAGGCGGGCGCGCAGCCATTTCGCGGCGTTTTGCGCCTGCTTGCGGCCGCGCGTGGTGAGCGCGCGCGAGAGATCGCTCGCGGCGACATCTTCTGCTTCGGCATGACGCCAGAGGATCAGGTCCATGGGAGTCTCCTTTTGAGCGGCTTGGGATGGCGTTGCGGCGGGTCTGCGCGGCTTGGCAACGAGGTGCGTGCGCAAGCACTGTCGCATGCACGGGTGATGGTTTGCAAGGCGAGTGCCTGATGGATCGGCTGTCGGTGACCCGCACGAACAGGACGCCCGGCAAAGCGCCGCCGCCGACGCGAAGCGCGAGGCGGTACCTGAACGAAGGTTCTAAAAGGCACTTTCCAAGACCGAAATGAGCCTGAGCGAACTCGCTCTGTTTCGTCCAACTTGATGATCATCCGGTTATGATCCGTCACCCTCAGGCATTCGCTGTTAAGCGGCGCACGATTCAGATCGTATCGGGTTCGATATCGGGCGGAAACGCGTCCTTCGACACTCCGTTCAGGCTCATGTGCCGGTGGACAACGCTTTTTCTGTCTCATCGAAAGCTGAAGAGATTTTGGGCGGTCGCCCATGTACGGACTGCCTGTCGCACGGTAATTATCTGAATGCTGCCAACCCCGGCAGCGACTTCAGATAGACCAACGACACACCTATGTCCCTGTCCGTATTTGAGATGCACTCCGTGGAGCTGTTCTGCCAGCGGCCACCGGGTGCCTGTTATGTCATCTGCGACGAATGGCGCTATAAGGCGTGCCTCGGCAAGGCCGCAGACCTTCCGAAGGCCAGGGCGGAGACCCGGGAATTTCTTGAGATTGCCGAACTAAATCACAGGAAGTGGGAGCAGGACCGGAAGCTTGTCAGGAATCTCCTTGACAGTCACTGGCTGTTTTTTCATAACGTGCGGGACCGTAACCCCGACACCGATGGCTGGTGGGTCATCCTTGCTCTTTTCGAAGAGGTTCGCCGGGGTAACCTGCTTGCCATTAAAGGTCCGCGCAATGGCCTGTTTCCGTCAGCCCACAGCAGTACGCCGTTAAGGGATCCCATAGCGAGGACCGGCAGTCACCCGGACGGCGAACCCATTCTGTCCGTCCAGTATGATCCGGCCACCTGGCAAGCCCGGCTGAACGCTGCGCGCGCAGCCAGAGCGGGCAATAGAGTCGCATCAACGCTGCTTGGCGATGCGCGGCCGTTCGACTATCAGCCAGAGGCCCTCAGCGACGATACAGAAGAACTCGCGGCGAGCACGAACAATCCGAACTACGCGGCGAAAATGCTGGGATATGACCGCGACACGTTTGGCGACATGATTCATGCGATGAAATATGATCTCAAGCTGCGAGGCGATGACAATGTCATTTGGCACGATAGTGGGGACGTTGAATTTAGAAAAAACATCATCGGCAATATGCACGACTATGCAAACTGATCTTCATACGATGAACGTACATCAACTCGCACATGCATCATTTTCGATAGCCGGGGATGATTTGGATCCCGATGTTTGGACCAGATATTTCGGCGTTTCGCCGGACACGGCGATAGTCAAGGGGAAGCGGTTTTTGACTCCGTCGGGGCGATTGAGTAGCGTGCCGGGGCGTACTGGCGTATGGGGGGTGAGAAGCAAAGCCGCCGTTCATAGCGACTCGCTGGAACCGCACCTCCGCTACCTTATTGATCGCCTGAATTTGCCGCGAGATGACCTGCGCCAGCTACTCGCAGACAAGGGCGCACAGATGCGTTTCTTCTGTTATTGGGACAACGGGAGGGGCGACCGCGTGCCTGATGTGCCCGACGATATTCGCACCATGATGGAAGCCATGGGCGGCACCGTTGAGATTGATGAATATCGATAGAGCCTCGCTAGCAGATTTTAGGCGAGGGATCGCGAGAAGGCCGATTCGCGTTGGTCGAATTTGCCTACACAGCGCCTGGACGGACCCAGAAAGCAAAAAGCCCAGCCGGTTAAGGCTGGGCTAAGTGCTTGATTCCAATGGTCGGAGCGAAAGGATTCGAACCTTCGACCCTCTGATCCCAAATCAGATGCGCTACCAGGCTGCGCTACGCTCCGACGAATCCGAGAGTATAGGGGGTACGGACAGGAGCGTCAATGCCTTGGCTTGCGCTGGCTCGGCGGTGAGCTATATACGCCCCATCAACAGCAGAATGATCACGACGATCAGCACGACGCCGACGAGCCCAGTCGGTCGATAGCCCCAGCCACTGCTATACGGCCAGCTTGGCAATGCGCCGATCAACAGCAGGATGAGCACGATTAGCAGGATGGTTCCGACGGTCATGGCGTTCTCCTTTTCGAAGGGCAGCGAAATCGCTGGCCGCATCGTCACGCTGGTTTGGCGCATGCGCGCCGCGACAATCGACGCGCGTATCGCGCGCCTGTTGTTGGATCGGAACCCGCAAGGCATGTGCCAATCACCGATGAAGATCGATCCGGCGAGGGCCTTGGACGAAGGTGAAAAAAGGAGGGAGCGGCGCGCGTAGCGTCACCGTTCGATGTAGGTATGTCCAAGGAACTGACAAGGGATTGCGCACGTGCAGCGGACGACGACGCGCGCGGCGCATGCGTGCGCCGCAACGCCGGTCATCGCATCACCGAGCGGACGCGCAAATGAGGCACTGCGATATGCCAGTGCCCCGGTTAGGGCGACTCCATCCGGGTTCGAAGATCGCCCGCGTCAATGCCGCGGACGCCTCCAATGCGGCATATGCAGATGCTGATGCGTCCAGTGGTGCAGCATGCCCTCGCCGTCGTGTTCTCGCCGGTAGGCCCGCGATTCGAAAATCGACAACGCCACCAGCACGATCAGGCCTATGGCGAGCCCGACCAGGCCCGCGATCGATTCACCGTCCATGGCAGTCTCCCGGTAGGTTCAGCCATGAACCCATAGTAGCGCAGGTCTGGCGAAATCTCACGAAATGGAACGACCGCGGCAGGAGCCGGCGTGATGGCGTCGCGGAACGCGCTTTACGGGTAGACTCTCGGCGCGACGGCGGACGTCCGCCATCCTATTTGTCCCGGAGAAGATTGCAAAATGACCCGCGTTCTGACTGTTGCCTTGCTGTTGTGCGCCGGCGTCGCCGGCTGTGCGGACAATTCGTCCGCGCATCGCGGCAGCCCGCCACATGATCCCGCCGACTACCACGGCGTGCCCACCGACGATCGGCCGCCCGCGATGGTGCCCGCGCCCGTCGCACAGTGAGCGGTCGTCGAAGTGAAAACGATCGGGAAAGGGCGGGGTGGGAAAAGCGAAGCGCCGGCGCGGGCACGCCGGCACTTCTGACCCGTGCCGACTGTTCGCGCGCAGAGCACGGGCTGAAAACATTCTAGGACGCGCTCGTTATGCGATATGTATGCGCTTGTTTCAAGCCGCAACGGTCCGTCGTCCGCTGAACAGCCAACGAAGAGCGGCGCACCGCGCTACTACGCCGCCGCGATCCCTCGCGACACGCCCGGCAAGTAACGCGCGAGCGTCGCGCCGCGCGTGGCCATGAAGATCAGCAACGCGATCCACAGCCCATGATTGCCGTGCCACGCGAGCAATGCCCATGATGCCGCCACGAACACCACGAGCGACACCACCATCGCCATCATCAGTTCGCGCGTGCGCGTCGCGCCGATGAACACGCCGTCGAGCAGGAAGCCCCACACCGAAATGACCGGCGACAGCGCCGCCCACGGCAGATAGGTTTCGGCCGCGGCGCGCACGGCGGCCTGATCGGTGAGCCGCTCGATGATCCATGCGCCCGCGCCCCAGTACACGAACGAAAAGCCGATCGCGCCGAGCGCCGACCATAGCGCGGTGACCTTGACCGCCTGCGCGAACGCGTGACGATCGCGCGCGCCGATCGCCGCGCCTACCAGCGCCTCGGCCGCATGCGCGAAACCGTCGAGCCCGTACGCCATGAAGGTCTGGAAATTGAGCAGCAATGCGTTCGCGGCGAGCGTCGCGTCGCCTTGCCGCGCGCCGAGATGCGCAAACCAGCCGAACGACGACAGCAAGCACAGCGTGCGCACGAAAATGTCGCGATTCAGCACGACGAGCCGCTTCAGCGCGGCGGCGTCGAACAAGGCGGCGCGATTCAGCGCGGGTAGGCCGCGCGGCCTGCCGTGCCATAGCAGCGCGAGGCCGAGCACGAAGCCGAGCGCGTCGGCAGTCGCGGTAGCCGCGCCGATGCCAGCCACGCCCCAATGAAACGCGTACACGTACAGCAGCACCGCGACGATGTTCACGCTGTTGATGAACACCTGCGACAGCAACGCGAGCCGCACCCGCTGCGTGCCGAGCAGCCAGCCCAGCACCACGTAGTTGCCGAGCGCGAGCGGCGCGGCCCAGATCCGCGCGTGGCAATAAACCTGCGCGTGCCGCTGCACGGCGTCGCTGCCGCCGATCGCTCGCAGCGCGTAGTCGATCAGCGGTTGCTGCACGAGCAGCACCAGCGCGCCGATCGCAGCCGCCATCAGCAGCGCGCGCACGACGCTGTTGCGCAGCTCGTCGCCGTGGCCCGCGCCGTGCGCCTGCGCGACGAGGCCGGTGGTGCCCATGCGCAGGAAGCCGAAGCCCCAGAACACGAAGTTGAAGAAGAGGCCGCCGAGCGCGACGCCGCCGAGATACGAGGCGCTGTCCAGATGACCAGCGACGGCGGTATCGACCGCGCCGAGGATTGGCTGCGTCAGATTCGCGAGGACGATCGGGAACGCGAGCGCGAGCACCCGGCGATGCCAGCGCACCGGCAGCGCAGGCGCGCTGGCCGAGTGCGCGGCGGTTTCGGAAGGCGCGGCGGGGGGCATGCCGGCGTCGGGGCTCCCGGCGTCGGGCGTCCCGGCATCGGACGTCCTCGCGTCGCTCAAGAGCGCTCCTGCACGCACACCCACGGCGACACCACGACCGCCCACAGCTCGGGGTCGCGCGCGGCGAAATCGGCGGCCGTCTCCGACTGCACGCGCTCGACGAGGCCGGAAGACAACCATTGGGCGACCTGAGTGGTGTCGTCGTTGGCGATCGCTTCGGCGACGCTCACGAGATCAAGGTCGCGCGCGACGTGCAGCAGGATGCCGCGCGCAAAGAAACGTTCGAGTTCGCTCCAGCCGATCTTGGCGGTTTCGCCGAGCAGCTTCGCGTACAGGGGGCTTTGGGGGGCGTCGTTGGAAGTCATCGTAGGCGGGGTCGGACGGGGCCGTCACTATAAACTATTGGCGCAGACCGTCGCGCCTCGTGGCGGGCTTCCGCAACGCGCCGAGCGGTCTTTTAATGCATCGCCGGACTGAGTCGGATTCTGAACCTGGATGCCGGCGGATTCAACGTCGACGGCGCACGAGCCTTGCCGCCAATCAGCGTCCGATTAATCGTCCGAATATTCAAACTTGAAACGCGAGCTTGAATGCGTTTTCACGATTGTCGGTGGAATTGTTGATGTTAAATCTTTCGCTATTCGCGAATTTGTTGTGAGGAAACATCGAAGATTATTCGAAAGTGTTGGCGCGACTAATCGATGCGTTACGTTCGTTTCCGCACCAAGTTTATATTCGCAAGTGAAAACGGTTTTTTGGAGAACGAGTTAGTGTTATTCGGACAGATGTCTTTCCTCTGCTGTTTTCCAGGGCTTTTCTTCGATCGGCCAGGAACATTGATTGGTGCGAGCCTCGGGGAATCCAGTCTGAATGACCTGGCGGGTTGCGTATCCCGGCTGCGGCGCATTTAGCCGGTCTCATTCCGTCATTTCCGATTCACGGATTGCGTAATCCGTACGCCGTGTAACATTGACCGCAAAATTATTGGATTGCGCTTGTAAATGCAGATTGTTAGATTTCGTTCTGGCGCATGGTGAACCGGTCCTTTGCCGATATGCGCCGAACCCCCGTTAGCCCGGCTTCGTGCCGGGCTTTTTTTTGAACGGATTTACGCGGGTGTTTAACCACTGCGGCGATCTTCACCGCGAATTCACACACATGGCCGCTGATGGCCGATTATTTTTTCGGCGGGAAGCTCATGACCGGGGTGATCATCTTTGTCGGCGCATGGATGATCGCGCTCACGTTGCTGCTGCGTTTCGCCGCTCGCATCGATCCGTGCTCGGGACGCCGGCGACGCCGCTAAGCGGTGACGCTATCCCGCTGGGCGGCCGCCCACCGCATGGTGTGCCTCCTTTACTGCTTGCAGCGAATGACCATCGAACGGTTTTTCACATTCGCGCCGAAAATCCCGCCGATCGTGCCGCCGGACGTCGCGCCGTTGTCGACGTCTTTCGACACCACGTCGTATCCGTAGTTGCCGCAGGTTTCGCCCGCACGCTTGTAGCACTCGGCCCAGCTCGTGCTTGCGTCGCTGCCGCTGCAGTTGATCGCGAAACCCGTGTCGCCGCTCGGCAGATAGGTCATCGTGGTCGTGGTCGAGCAGCCGCCGAGGCCGCCGAGCGTCAGGAGGCCGAGACTGATCGTTGCGGCCGTCGCGACGCGCGCCAATGGGCTTTTCATTTCAGATTCCTTGCAAATAACGGAAGGGCGTGGCGCGCAGCCACGCCGCTTCGAATTGAGCGTTTATAGCACGGTGGGGTTCCCGCGCCCGCCGCCGCCTAGCGCGGCGGCAGTTCCTTCGACGGATCGATCGAGCGGCCCTGGTAGCGCAGCTCGAAATGCAGCATCACGCGATCGGTATCGGTGTCACCCATTTCGGCGATTTTCTGGCCGCGCTTGACCGATTCGCCTTCCTTCACGAACAGCGCGCGGTTATGCGCGTAAGCGGTCAGATAGTCGGCGTTGTGCTTGAGGATCAAAAGATTGCCGTAGCCGCGCAGACCGTTGCCCGCATAGACCACGGTGCCGGGTGCCGCCGCGACGATCGGTGTGCCGGCCGCCGCGGAAATATCGATCCCCTTCGAGTTGCCGCCGTCGAAACGGCGGAATACGGTGCCGTCGGCCGGCCAGACCAGCGAAATCGGCGCGGGCGCGGTGGCCGGCGCAGTGTCCGCCGGCGCGGGACGCGGCGCGGCCGACGCGCTCGCGCTGCCGCTGCTGCCACCACCACCGCCGCCGCTACGGATTGCGCCGCTCGTCGACGCCGTTCCGCTCGGTGGCGCGACACGCAGCACCTGGCCGACCTCGATGTTGTCCGGGTTGGTCAGGTTGTTCCAGCGCGCGATGTTCTGCACCGACTGCCGGTTGCCGCGCGCGATTTTGGACAGCGTATCGCCCCGTTCGACCCGGTAGTAGCCTGGCGCCACTGGCGCCGACCCGCACGCGGCGAGCAGCGCGAACAACGCCGCGCAACCGAGTCGTTTGATTCTTGTCGTTTCCAGCATTGGACCTCGCAAAGCGCTGCCGCGCGCCGATCCCGATCACGCGGCACAGACAGACAAAGCGTTCGATTCTAACGGTTTTGTGTTGCGCCCCCCGCGAGGGGGGCGAGGGGGCGGACGGCCGCTTCGAGCGGCTCGCCGCCGCCGTCGGCGTATCAGCTGGTCTTCTCGACGCTAATGCGCAGGGCCGCCGTCTCGGTTTGTCCCGGCTCGAGCCAGCGCAAACCGCGGCCGTTATGGATCGCATCCGGCAGCCCGAGCCACGGCTCCACGCAGTAGAAGTCCGACTGCGGCGTTTCAGTCCACGTCGTGATGGAGTACCAGGGCACGGAGCCGGGCCGCTGCAGATCGATCGTAATCACGCGATTGATGCCCGGCGCCTCGACCCGCACCGGTCGATCGGGCGTGCCGCTCAGGCAATGGAAGCGGTCGTAGATGCGGTCTTCGTCGAGCGTGTAGCTCGCTTCGCCAGGCTCGGCGGGGCTGATCGAGCCATCCCCGAGCTGGCGGCAGCGTTCAGTGCGCGGCAGCTGGAGCGTCGTCTGCGCGCGCTGCGTGTGCGGCAGCGTGAAGTAGAAGTGATGGCCGGCGTAATAGGGCAGGCGCGTGTGGCCGGTATTGGTGGTGGTCAGCGTCACGTCGAGCGTGCGCGGATCGATCAGCTCGTAAGCGGCCTCGAAGCGAAAGCCGAACGGATAGACGGCGCGGGTCGCTTTGCTGTCGGTCAGAACCATGCGCAGGCCCGCGCCGTGCACGTCGGCGTGGGGCTCGAACGGCAGGTCGCGCGCGAAACCGTGCATTGGCATCTCGCGCACAGTGCCATGCGCGTCACGCCAATAGCCGATCTTGCCGTCGACGAAGTGACGGCCGAGAAACGGAAACAGCAGCGGATTGCCGCCGCGAATCCGCGCGGGCACGCTCCAGTCGGCGTGCTCGGGCCAGTGGATCACCTCTTCGCCGTCGATCGTCCACGACAGCAGGCGGCCGCCGGCTTGCGGCGAAAAGCGGAGCACGGAGGCGTCCTGGGCGATCTCGAGAATGTCCTGTTCCGGGGAGAGGGGCATGGTCAGTAGGTAGCCAGATAGAAGTTGAGGGTCGTGCAAAGCGGTCGGCTGCGTCGGCCGACGCAATCCGCATTGAAGCGGCGTTTTGCGCCACTCGCCGCGACTGCGTCACGCTCGGTGAAACCGCGATTTTGCGCTGCTTTGCGCTACGGGGAAACCCTTCCCGGGAAATTGCGGGTGTCGGAAAAGGGCGAATCCTATTGATAATCCGTCTGAGCGTCCGGTCTATCCGACTCCCGGGCGAATCGGCTCAGGAGGCACCATGGATCTCGCAATGGCAATGGCCGTTTCTTTGTTCGGCATATTCACGGCTAGCACGTACTACTTCTTCCACTCGCTCAAGCGCTGATCCCGCTGGGTTCATTCCTCGGCGTTCGCAATACGCGCGCGGCGAATCCGCTGCTCGCTTCCTTGCCCTCGCGTAACAACCGTGTCGAGTTGTGACGCAGCGCGTCAATATCTATCCGAATGTGGCCTAACCGCTTGGCGCTGACTGTGCAGCCAGGCATAATCGGTGCGCCTTTTGACGCGCCGGCTTTCCTTTTGTGCGGCGCAGTTCCCCGACATTTTCCTTACAAGGACCGCCGCGTGAACCTGTCGTTTCTGATTTTCCTGAGCGTGCTGCAAGGCGTGACCGAACTGTTTCCCGTGAGCAGCCTTGGCCACACGCTGCTCGTGCCAGCCCTGTTCGACATGCACATCGACAAGCATGCGCCGCAGTTGCTGCCGTTCCTCGTCGCCCTGCATCTGGGCACCGCGTTCGCGCTGCTGTGGTACTTCCGCGCGCGCTGGTACGCGCTGGTGCGCGGTTTCTTCGCGTCGCTCGGCGGCCGCCGCAACGACGACGGTCACATGATGTGGGCGCTGATCATCGGTACGATTCCGGCGGGTCTCGTCGGTCTCGTGCTGGAAAAGCGCCTCGAGGCGCTTTTTCACGATCTGCGAATCGTCGCGTTTGCGTTGATCGTGAACGGCGTGCTGCTGTGGTTCGGCGATCGCCTGCAACGCGCGCGCGCGCATCGGGCGCCGGAAAAGCTGACGTTCCGCCAGGCGTTCTTCGTCGGCCTCGCGCAGATCGGCGCGCTGATTCCGGGCTTCTCGCGCAGCGGCCTGACGATGATCGCCGGCAATGCGGCCGGCCTCACCACCGAGAAAGCCGCCGAGTTTTCGTTTTTGCTCGGCACGCCGATCATTTTCGCGGCTGGCGTACTCGAACTGCCAAAGCTGCTCCACGCGCCGAGCCAGCTTGCCGACGCGGCGCTCGGCGGCGTGCTGACCGCGATCGCCGCGTACCTGAGCGTGCGTTTCCTGATGCGCTACTTCGAGGGCCGCGGGCGTCTCGCGTCGTTCGGTTTGTACTGCGCGATCGCGGGAATCGTGTTCCTCGGCTGGTTCATGCTGCATCCGCAGCCGGTCTGAGGGCGGCGGGCGATCGGTTATAATCCGGGCCCGGTTGCTTGCGGGTCAGTTAAAATTTTAGTTTGTGCGAAATCGGGCGGCTCGCCGCGAGTACCGGTTTCATGCGAATAGCGATCCATACGGCAGTAGCTCAGCTGGATAGAGCATCGGCCTTCTAAGCCGAGGGTCGGGGGTTCGAGCCCCTCCTGCCGTACCAGTAAAATCATGTAATTAGCCCAGTTCGTGTGACTGGGCTTTTTGCTTTCTGCGGGACGTGTAGGCACTGTGTAGGCATTTTCGTGATAGTCACGGCGTTCCCAACTTGCGCGGAGGCCGTCATGCCTGGATTTAGCCTGGCCACCGTTGTCTGGCTCGATGATAGTGACCGCGCCAGGCTCATGGATATTGCTGAGAGCACCAATTCACCCATCGAGCGCGTTGGTGGGAGCTTGCTGGCGAGAGCGCTGCGCGAGCACACACCGGGCGATCTCGCACAGCCGCGTGAGCCGTCCGTCACGTCAACCACCCGCGCCGGAAAGACGGGCAGGCAATACATCGCGCCGCGCTCGCGCAAGGGATAGCTACGCCACCCGCCCGGTGAAGATTGCCTATCGCGCGTTCTGCGAAACGGCATGGGCGATTGGCGTGTCGCCCGGCTTCGCGATAGCCTGATATGTCGAGTAACCTCCGATGAAGAAGGTCGCGAACGATGCAACGGCGAGGATGATGGACGCCCATTGGAAAGTGTTAGCGGTCGCTTTCATGTAACGCCTTTGCGGGTTGCCTTGACATGCCGAGTAGGCCCACTGCGCCAGATATCGCGCGCCAGTGGCCACACCGGCGCAACCGATTCCCGCGACGAACCACATAAGACCCATGCCGATCCTGGACAGTAGAGGGTCGCCTGCCAGCGACTGACCCTTCGTGATGGCGTTTCCGGCGAAAGCGAGCAACGCAGCTGCCGCACCGCCGTTGATGACGATTGCAGACCGAAGGGCGGTCTGTCCGGCCTCAATAACCGATTTGAACATCTCCACCTGGTGGTTGGTGTTTGCGGCTAGCTGCGCTTTCCATACCTCTCTATTGTGCTCGGCCTGGGCGATTTGTTCGGCGCTGGCAACAGACGATTCCTCCGCATGAGCTTTTTGTAAGGCCGTGACCAGGTACGCCTCAAGGTTGGCAACAAGAATCTGTTGTACCCCATTCGCTTTGACGTCCGCGACGTCGGCCTGTATTTGCTGAATCGCTTCCGATGCTTTCATTTAGCCTCTAATTGGTTTGATTGGCGTGAGCGAAAAAACGCCCGCACAAGGCGGGCGGCCCGATACAGCACCCGAAGGCCATCCCTGTGCTCAGGTCCGATCCTAAGCGATTCTGGCAAGCTTGGCGGGCGATAAAATGCGAGCGCGGGGAGGGCAGCCTCGATTGCACGTTGAGATTGGGCCGCCTGTAGGGCCTCTTCTGTCGTACGCCGATTGCCGTCGAGGGTGACACACGCCCGAAAGTTACAACTTGTGATTGATGCGCACGATTACATCCCTTCGCCGCCTCAGCCCCTTATTCTCTGGTCCGAAATATTCCGACACGAGCTTGTACCCGAAGGACATGCCGGTACTGACAGCGGCAGCCGTGGCTGCAACCGCAGGGGAAGAGCCGGTTAGAACATTCGATCCCGTGCCGGTAATCAGCCCGACACCAAAGTCAGAGACGGAAAACTTGGCATACTTTTTCAACTTAGTGTCAGCCTTCAGCTTTGACGCGATGCTCGCGATTTCCTCCTTGATGAGCACCCTCTGATCATCATCATTGCAGTACGCGACCTCGGCAATCGTATCCTTGAGTTGGCTCAACAGCTCAGAATCGTTCTTGATCGCGACGATGTCATCCCAAAGCGCTTCCGACAGATTCGGCACTTGTATCGAACTAACGATCTGATCAGTCTTCGGTTTAAGGATTCCACCTGTCCGAACATAGTCGTAGACAAGCCGGTCGCCCGGCAGCGTTTCCAGAAGACTCGATGAATATTTGGTGGCAACAATGGAATGGATGAGCCCCATCACCAAGATTTGTGCCTTGTCTCCAAACCACATTGGATCGTCCTTCCGAAGCCCGTGTGCAGGCCAGTCTTGGCTGACTGTAAGACCGATCGGACCGAGACGCACCCCAGCTGAATAGTTGTCCTGGTTAAACCGTTGTGTGATCTCCTTGATCACATCGGGCTTTTCCTGCAGGTCAATGACCGACTTCCTGAGCAATTCGACTTCGGGCTCGACCGCTAGCTCCCATGGGTGAAGCACAATGTGTCCATCGTCGATCAGAGGCCGCAGTTTGAGCAGTTGCGCGACTAGCGGCGGCAGCGTCGAGTTGAGGAGCGCGAAGCGCTCAGGTGTGTCCGTTGACCAATAGCTCCGCCACCCGGAGGTTACTTGCGGAAACTTGGAGTAGCTCTTGTTCCCACCTTCGGGCAAGCGCTTCCAGAGCATCGAAGCTCGCGGTGCCAACAGACTGAACAGCGGGTCCGGCAACATGATCTGCTTCGAGAACAAAAGGGGTAGCCCAAGCTCTTCAGCCTGTTTTTTGTTTTCGACAATTTCGGTTGCCGTGTGGAGGCTCTGGTTGAAGCGCCCTACCGATGGTGGCGGGGCTTTCAAATAGCAATTTTGGATGTCATCGGCCATTTGCCCCACGATCTTCCGACTGTAGATGGCGAAATCAAGGTTGGGACGATCAAGATCCCATTTTCTTATAACGCCGAATATGTCCATGCTGCCGCGCCTCATCGCCGAATCGAAACGGGCAATATAACCGAGGAGTTAGTGTGGAACTGAAATTGATCGTGGCCGTTCGTATCCTGCGCGACCGCGCTTAATGCTGTCCAGACGCACCGACACTGCATTTAATTGGCGTATGGAGGCCATCAGCTTTGAGTCACATTGAGCGCAACCGATGCCCGCATTTCCCGAAGGCCCGGTAAGGACCCCGAGAGGCCCCGCACAGGGGAAATTCCGAAAAACGTCGGCGTGTCGCCAGAAGCCTTGTCAGGAAAGACTTTGCGCGACATGAACGCATGTGGGAAAGGCGTTTTTATTTACGTTCAGGACAATATGAGGACAACTCAGGCGGGATTCCAGCGAGGGACGAATAGCGAACCTGTGACGGATTCGGAAAGGCGCGCCCGATCTACCCACCGCTGTTCCGACGACTGTCTTCGTACTGTATGAGCCAGCTATGCACCGTCTGCCACGGGTCGCCTTTCGCCCGAAAGGTCAGGAAATACGGGCGGTGTCGCTGCAACCAACCGTAGAACAGGAACATCGCATGCCCGGACGCTTTGTCGCCGTCCCATATCGACCACGCCCGCTGAATTTCGGCCCGTGCGTTGTCCTTCCTGATTCGCTTCTTCGGCTTGGCCTCATAGCAGTCTTGCCACGCGTCAACAGGGTCGTCCGGCAAGCCTTCGGACATCAGGCCGGGACTCGGGCGTTCAACAAATGTTATCCCGCCTGTCGTCCGCCGGATGGCAGCACTCCACGAACACCACTTCTGACCTTGGAACAAGACGGGTTCCGCGCCATCAGGGCGCGGGCCGTCAGGGCGACCACATGACGCACAGCGCAGAGTCAAGCATGGCATCGTGACTAGACCCTCCCGCCGAGCGCGCGAGCATCGTCGAGCAACTGTTCGGCGGTCAGTGCTTCGATATCCGCGCTGAGCGGCGCATAGTCGTCGCTGCGCCGGGCCAGAGGCACGAGAGCGGTTTGCAGCGCGACGAGCGATAGCCGAAGCCATGCGGTCGAGTCGCGGTGCCTGCCTCCGACATTCCAAGCGAGCGACGCCAGCGCCTGTGCGAACCAGTGCTTTTCCCAATAGCCCAAGGCGTCTCGGCGCTCCGCAATCAGGCTTCCGATGAGGTCAGCGATTGCAAGTCGCAGCGCGTCAACGTCCGGGTCGTAGTCAACGCGCGCGGCCAATGCTTCGATTTCGTCCATTGCAATCCTCCAAGGGTTCGGGACATGTCAGTGTGCACACCGCCTCTCAACCTAACCGACCGGCCCGTTCGCGCCGCATTGACCTACGGGCGTATGCATGTGCCGCGCTTCGTTCCGAGCATGATGTGACAGGCATACCGACCCTGAGCAATCCTCCTTCGCTACGTTTCTCGCTAAAGATTTCCGATAAATCTCCGATAGCACCATCAGGTTCACCGAAATGGTGACAGATGCTATTGGCGAATTGCAACGTTTTTTCGTAGGAGACTTGAGTGCGCCGTGACTTTTTTACGTGGCTGATTTCGACTTGTGTCGTCAGTTACAGCGCGCTCGCGTGGGCCAATGACATCCAGTGTGACATTACCCATCAGTCTGCCGAGCGTGTGATATGCGACCACGCCATCCTGAACTCGCAGTACGACCACATCTACGTTCAGCAAGAGAAACTTCTTGAGGCCGGAACGGTTTCGAAGGATCAAGTCGAAGCCTGGCGACAGGAGCGAGATGCTTGCATCGACGTTCCTTGCGTCGACGGGGTTTTTGCAACGTGGAAGACGATCGCTGCGGTAGCAGAAGGCGGTCAAACACAATCACCGCCCGATGCCGAGGCGGCGCATTCAAACTACGCAAAACCTGAAGCCACCGACCTTACGCAGCAGGCGGCCGGATCCGCAAGCGCCCCGCTGATGGAACGAGATTCAGGCAAATCGCAAAGCGCGGATTCAGTCTTGGAGAGTCGACCAGGTATTCAAGCTGACGCGAACAATTTCAATTACGTTTCGAATCGACTGTCCACCGCGCGAGTGGTCCTCTTCTGGGTTGCCGTGGTGCTAGTCATTTGGCTACTCAACAAGGTTCCCCCGGTCCGGTGGGTGTTTAGGCTGCTAGTTGGGCTGCTAGTTGCCATACTACTCGGCTGGGCCAAAAGCGCAGCCAATAGCGGGGGCAATAGCGCGGGCAATAGCGCGGGCAATAGTGCGGGCAAGGGCGCGCCGGAGAAGGGGAACAGGTCGGGCAGCAATAATAAGAGCAAACAAAGCAACTGCGTCTACTGCGGCTCATCCTCCTACGGTAGTTGCGGCACGAGCCCGTTCAAGAAGCATGAACATAACGATGACGAAAAAAAATGTGTCTTCTGTGGCAGTTCGTCTTATGGCTCATGCGGTAATAGTCCAACGGGTAAGCACAAGCATGGCAGTGGCGGTGGAAAATGTCGCTGGTGTGGATCTCAGTCTTTTGGGTCGTGTGGCAATAGTCCACAAGGCGCACATGAGCATTAGTCACCGCTTCGCACGTGGTGCAGCACAATGTTACCCGCGCCGTTAGTCGTCAAACCGCTAGTGTTCTAACCGCGGACTTAGCCTGTGCCTTGACCTAAATCGTAGGCAGGTCGGCGCTCTTAAAGAAAAAAGCTAATCGGTATCACCGCCGAAAAATATCAACATGAAATACGTTCCCATCAAGACAGTGGCTTTAAAAGGTAGTTCCTCCATTAACGAAAGGTGGGTTCAGGATGTCATCACTGAAAATCCGGCAGTACTCGGCCTGGGTGAATTGACTCTCATTGCAAAGGAGCGTCGTCAGTATTCTGGTGGAAGACTTGATATGCTATTCGAGGATAGCGCCGGGGACGGGGCCATTCGCTACGCCGTCGAATTGCAGCTCGGCGCAACGGACGAAAGTCATATCATTCGAACCATAGAGTATTGGGATATAGAGCGTCGTCGTTATCCTCAATATGAGCATGTTGCGGTGTTAATTGCCGAAAATGTTACGACGCGTTTTTTGAATGTCGTAAGCCTATTTAACGGCCACATTCCGATTGTTGCGTTTCAGCTAACAGCAATTGAGTCTGGAGACGGAGTAGGTTTGCTATTCACAAAAATTGTTGACGCGTTTCGTCTTGGCTCCGCCGAGGAGGATGAAGTCGCATTGGAATTGACGGATCGCTCATATTGGGAGAGTCGAGCCCAAACTGTAAAGCTTGCGGATCGTGTCTTGAATATGTGCAAGAGTTTTGATCCATCGCTTGAGTTAAATTACAATAAGCATTACATAGGCTTCAAAAAATCCGGCATAAGCTTTAATTTTGCAAGCTGTCGCCCGAGAAAGGCAGCAATGAATCTATCCATCAGGATCCAGAAAAATGAATCCGTGGATCGCAAACTCGAAGAGTCAGGGCTCGATTTGCTGGAATATGCTAGGCATGGAGCATACAGGATAAAGCTTCACTCCGAAGATATTGAAAAAAACCAAACGTTCCTACTGGAGCTTTTGAAAAAGGCATACGATGACCGTGCTTAGTCGGAGACCTTCAGTTTGATTCGAGCATGGCCGGTTTCACGTACATTAACGCGTGCGGCGAGCGTCATAGCGGCGGTGTTCGCCAAGGCGGCAAAGGTCGTAAGCACGCAGCATCGCAAGCCTTGCGCTCGCGAGTTCGCGGACGGCCCGGGTATCGGCGCAACACGCCGCGAGCGTCGCGCCACGTGATGCCTTCGCGGTTGATGATCCCTGCCGCCGCGTCGGCGCGGTCGACCCGACTCACAATAGACCGTCAGCCATTGAAGCCGAACCGGGTTTGCGCACTGGTCGCCCGTCGCGTCAAGATAGTCCGCCACGTATAATGCACATCCGTTGCTAGGCCATCAACTTCCATCGTTCGCCCCGCCGCATAGGCGTCCAAGCAGTCCGTATGGCCTGACCCGAACTCGAGTGCATGAGCCTCCGGTATCTAAAGGAACGGTGCGACGAGACGAAACAATAACACTGAGTATTGAGAACCAACATGCGCTTCATTCCCGCAGAGCCAGACATCGCTACCGTGTTCCGCCGGATAAGCGATGGGGATATCGATCTTCAGCCTGACTTTCAACGTGGCGAGGTGTGGCCGACTGCCAAGAAGCAGCGCTTAATCGATTCTATCTTGCGTGGGTGGGTTGTCCCACCCGTCCTGCTGATTTCAGGTGGGCATGGACAACCCCAGCAGGTGCTTGACGGACAGCAAAGACTGGCTTCGATACGAGACTTCATGTTGAACGAGTTTTTCATTGATGGGCGTATCGAGCCGTTTGACCAGTCAATTGAATCACTCCACGGAATCCGATTCAGCTTATTACCGCTCGGAATGCAACGCGAGTTTCTTCGGACGCCGGTTCGTATGTACGAAATTACCGACTATCGGCCAGAAGAGCCTGCCGAGATCTTTTTCCGACTCAACCAGCCAACCGGGCTGACCCCAGCAGAGAAACGCAACGCTTTCTTTGGTCCTGTTCGAGATCAAATACGAGAGGTTGTCGCGCAATTCGAAAATGCGACGACGAATCAGAGGTCGATGCTCGGATTTACAAATGGCCGCATGGCATATGATGATGTCTTTGCTCGTTTTGCGTGTACTTTGGAATTCGGCACGCTGAGGAACAAGGTTACCGCCAGCGCTGTCAATGCGATGTACCGGAGATCTACCCCGCTACGTGACGATGTCATGTTGCGTCTCGAAAGCGCGGTGCGTTGTGCGCTACAGGTGATGGGCCGCATCGGTGACGACACCGAAACTCCTCGTTTAAATAAGGCGACTTTCTACTCTTGGTTACTATTCTTCGCGCGCCTGACAGCAACAGGTGATTTGAACAAGGTTACGCAATTCTTTTTGTTCTTCGAAACGGTGAGGCTTGGAATTGGTCCTGGCGTAAGGACCGAGTCTCCCGAATTCGCTCATATGTACGGTAGTGGGCAGCATTCCACCCTGCCTCTGATGCCGCTTTATTCAGATCGCGCGAGCTCTCGCGTCGCAGATGTTTCCTCGGTGGTCTTGCGTGATTTCGCTCTCTGGGCCTGTTGGTTCGAGTTCACGGGCGGTACAGGCGCAATTTGCAGTGACCCTGCATATCGACATATGGGCGAGTTTTTGCAGCGCGACGAAAATAGGTCGTCAGATCAATACGAACGCTCGACCCTAGAATTTATCGAAAATATCGCTTGGGGTGCGGGGTTCTGATGCGAAAAGCCGATATTGACCACGCATGGGAAGAGTGCCGAAACGAGCAAAGGCAACAGCTTCGTGTCGGCAATATTATGGCGCTTCATGACCATGGAAGCGATGACGTGGTCGTTACTGGAAGGTTGACAGCCTTCATAGGTCCTAATGGGGTTGGTAAAACAAGCTTTTTGAAATCGCTTAGCTCCATTTTCATGGGCGAATTCGATCAACTTGCTCGCCCACCAATACAGAGAATTAGCGGATTTTATCGAGGGCGTGATTTTTCCATTGACTCGCCCGATAATATGGCGACGCCGCAAGGCCTCGCTGCCGAGTACGTCAGCATATCTTTAGACGTGCACGTAATGCAGCAATTCTTTGAGGAGCAGGCGCATCTCGACGAACTGCTTGCGCAATACGAGCCAAACAGCCCAAACCAACTAATATTGGGGTTATATCGCCATATCTGTGCGCGCGATTTTGACTCTATAACCGTCCTCGAGATAGAGGCTCCCGCTGCGCCCCGTGTAAGCGAAGCAGTTACCGAAGATTCGGAAGACCGTGTTTTCCCTTTCTTTAGCGTTGAAGTTGCCGGATTGAAATATGACAATCGCTCGATGGGGTTTGGTGAACTCTGCGCGTGCTACTTGGTTTGGAAGCTATATCGCTCAAAAAGTGGTGCTGTGATCCTGTTGGACGAACCAGATTCGCATCTGTCACCGGCGAGTCGAAGGGCGCTTAGTGATGCTCTGGCATTGCTTGCCAAGGAGCGAGAGCTTTGGATTGCGTTCACAACGCATGCGGTTGAACTTTTAGAGCGAATGCGGGAAACCGAGATATTCCTGGTTCATGCTGATACCGTCCGGGATACGCCTCGCATCGTGCCTTCCGAAACTAGACGTAACGCTATACGCGCGCTTGGACTCGCTTCGCAAAGAAGACTCCTAGTTGTGGTCGAAGATGTCGACGCACGGGCGGCAGTTTGGTATATGGTGAACCGCTGGGCAAGCGATATCGCTGACTCGATCGACGTACAGATCGTATTTGGCGGTGCTACTGAAGTAAACAGATTCATTAGTCTTTTCCCAGCGGATACCCGTGTTTGTAAAGCACTGGCAGTCTTAGACGGGGACAAGCGGCAGGCCTTTGCCGACGCAAGCGACACAATTCTGTTTTTACCGGGACAAAACGATCCGATCGAAGCGGCTGTCGCACTGGTCAACCAAGATTGTGTGATCTTTGCCGATAAACTCGGCGTCGACCCTGTGGAACTGCGCCGCACGCTTTTGGCTATGGCTCACGTCAACCATCACGATTTTTTGACGACGCTACTCGCTCGTCAGAACATTGAAGGGATGACGGTCGAGGATGCACGGAAAGCACTGATCGGGGCTTGGATGAGCGATCCAATTGTTGCTGAACAGGCTCGAGCCTTAGCGACCGGCAGCATAACGGGCGTCGTCAACGCTATCCCATGGCAACAACGGTGAGCAATTAGCGACCGGACGAGGGGACCGCTCACCAGGGCGTAGCGGACATTCAGATGACCTCCGTGTCGACGCCCAGAGATGCCGCAAGGTGCGGACTCACGCGTGCAGGCCAGTTCAGCCACGCGTCGCGCTCCGTTCGGGCAGCTTCGAACATAACGCGTTGCGCCACGTCGAGCTGGATGAGCGCACCGGACTTCTGCTCAAGTTCAAGCGTGCGAAGCGCAGCGAGCGCCTTTTCTTTCTCAAGCGTCGCCGCCGCGAGTTCGGCGTTCGTGGCGTGCAATGGCACACGCTCGCGCGTGCGGGCATTCGGCGAGCGCCAGCGTGCGTTGAGCTGGGCGGCATCGAGCAAGCCGTCCGGGCCGCGATTGAGCCGCCCGCGATTGATCGCGCGGCGCACCTGCTTCTCATCAACGTTCGCCTGCGCCGCGAACTGCGTGACGTTCAGGCGTTCGGCTTCGGCCATCGTCTCAGGCTCCGGCGGACAACTTTTTGTGGTCCATAGTTGCAGGAAAAACGCGCGCGCGCGATGCCCGCGATGTGGATGGGCTCAGGAAGGACCCACGAGGCCCCCAATGTATCGCGCGGTCCATGTTGGGAGTTCCTATGCGTGGCCTGTGCGCTTCGCTGCCGCGATGATCTCACGCGCTTTCTGGCGCGCCTCGTCCTCAGTATGTCCCGAAGGCTTCTGGCCGAGCACTTCGCCGCGTGTCATTGCCTCAAGTGCTTCGCGCGGCGCGCCCAGCAGGTGCGCGTAGGATTTCGACTTCGTGGTGCTCTTCGTCATTGTTGTCTCCTGAGAGTCACTTTTCAATCCGGATCGCACGCGGCGCATCCGCTGCCTGCGCCGAGATGTAGATCGGCGCATCCGGCAAGGGTGGTGGCGCGCGAAGAGCATTGACGGCCTCAGCGTCAGCCGGATTCGAAGGGTCTAACACAAAGCCGAGCCCGCGCAGGCGCTCGACGTCGTGGGCCTCGATCCATACGACTTCGCCGGGATGGTAGGTCCTTGACAGGGTACCGATGACTCGGTGCGGATTGTCCGGGTCGGGTTTGCCGCTGCCGTGGACAGGTCCTCGTAACGTGCGGCCACGTGCAATGACTATCGGCACGAGGCCGAGCACACTGAGTTCGTCGTCGGTAAGCATGGTGCTCCTCCTATTGGTTACTGTGACGCTTGTACTTCATCAACGTGAAGCTGCTCGCGCAATGTGCCGATCTCGCACGCGCCGAAGTTTTCGTCGGTGAGCCATTCGGGCGCAAAGCGAGCCGCGCCCTGATAGCTTTGAGGCGCGAAGCGTGCCGCCACTTCCCTGTGCCGCAACGCGGAATGCGTCCACACCACGCGAAGCGCTGCCACGCTGCGCAGACCTTCGAGCAAACCGTCACGGCCATCGGCGGGGATCGGTTTGCCAGTCACATCACGCCAAACCTTCGCGAGCGCAGTGAGTTCCGCAACGGGACCGGCAAACACATCGAGCGCGCATGCAAACCGCTCTTCTGCCGCATCGAACGCCTGCAGGAGAGCCTGCTGTGCCTCCGCGCGCCACTCCGCAGTCAACTGTTCAAGCAAGTCCTGTTGCGCCTCGATGCGTGCCTGAAGCACGACCGCTGCATCGAGTGCAATCGCAGCGGCCTCGATGGCTTGAGCATGCGCCTGCTCGTGATGATGAATTGCCTCATCGACCTCCGAAGTGCCCGGCGGCCCACCGTCCGCATACGCCTCCGCGAGCACCTGCCGCCGTTGCTCGCGCAGCCGCTCCAATGCTTCGCTGTGCTCCGCACCCACGCTTGCTGCACTGGTGCAGCGTACAAGCTCCGCGCGCAGGCGCATGAGTTCGCCGCGCGCATAGCGGATACGGGCCGCCGCTTCGTCCAGCTCGCTCGTTTCAACTTTGGGTTTTGCCATGATCTGCCTCCGGTGATAAGTCAGAACGCGCCATCAAGTGAGTCGGCAGCGATGGCATCGCTGCCGCCGTGCTGCGGTGATGCGCGTGGCGTGCCGCTCGCACGCTGCGCCTCGGCGCGTACCTCGTGCGAGACCTGTGAATTAGCGATTTCCGAGCGGCGGCGCTTCACGTGATAGGGAGAAAGGATCGCGTGCACGGTGCCTTGCACGTTGGGCCGCGCGTCGCCGCTGTCGGGCGTCCATACACCTATGCTCAGTGAGCACGCGAGCGCCAGCGGATCGCCCCGGTGCATCGCGAGCAGCCCGTCGCGGGCCGTGGCCTCGAACGCCGTCATCAGACAGAAGAGCGCCTCGCTCTCGCCCGTTGGCACGCGCACGCGGCATGTGCAATAGGGATTGCCGGTGCGGGTGGTTTTGGCGACCGGATCGGCAGACAGCACGCCGCTTACCAGAGCATCGATCATCGTTGTAACCTCGTGTTCGGAACCTTCGGGAAGGGAATTTCGATGTCTTCTGCATGCGTCCATCTGGTGGACCACGTCGCCGGGTTTTGCGCTCCATCCTTAGCGCCATTTGCAGCCTCCACATCGGTCGAGCTTCGCGCAGCGAAGTCGACTAGGCTCGCCCGGCCATGAGGGCCGCTCAAAGCACGCTGTCGCTCATGCTGCTCTAGACGCTCATCAGAACGCTCTAAACGCTCGTGCCGCATGGTGCGGTAGCTTGCCTGCCCTTTTGCGGTAACTTCGGTGCCTGCCTGCGGTAACTCGGGTTCCGTCTTGCGGTAACTCTTCTCGCCGCTTGCGGTAACTTCGCTGCCCGCTTGCGGTAACTTCGCATCGCGGCGGGTGATGGAATCCGCACGAGAGTTACCGCCCGGTGCGGTAACTTCGGTGTCTTCGAAGTTGCCGCGTGGTGCGGTAACTGTCGCCTTGCGCTTCGGCTTTTTGCTGCGCTCGCGCCCTCGGAATTCCTTCCACTCGACATTCCTCGGATAGAGCTCATGCAAACGGTGCATGTCCACGCGCCGGGCGATGGTGCCGCCCGTGCGTCGGGTGTAATCATCATCAGGATCGACGGGGCATGCGAAGTCAGCAACACGCACGGCAAGTCCGGTGCGCTCAAAATCAGCGAGCGCGCGTTGAACGGTGTCCTCAGACACACCCGCGCGGTGCGCAAGGCGAAGCGCAGACGGCCAGACCATGCAGCTATCATCCTTGATGAATGCTACGAGCACGCGCGCCACGGCCTGACGGCTATCCGGGAACGGGTAGGTGTCGAGCACCAACTCAGCCGCCCGGCGCGCGCTCGGGTGGTCCTTATCCACCACACGACCGGCGCTCACGGTGCAGCTCCGATTGCTATTTGCAGACAGGTCGGAAAATAGACTGGCGTCATGATTGGCGTCCCTGCTGAAGGGTCCGCTTCCACTCGATCATGAAGTTGTCGATGGACTCGACCTCGGCGCGTTCAATGTGCTTCGAATGCTCCCACGCGTCGCGGTCCAGATGTTTTTCGATCGCCTCGCGCACGCGCTCGCGTAGCGCATTGGAATCCATCGCATCCAGTTCCCAGCACCTCGCGCCGTACCAGGCCGCGAACCATTTGTAGCGCGCGTCCGATTTCTTCGTGTCTGCCGGGAACGACGGCAGGTCGCCCGATTGCACGTCCGCTTCGGTGAGCGCGATACGCTCAAGTGTGTAGCCGTAGCCGTATGTCTGGGCTACGAGTCCATTGTTCCCGCCGTACCGGTCGAGCCGCTCGGGCAGATCGACCACGCTCATGTACAAGCCGGACGGGCCCCAATCGCCGAGATAAAGTAGCACGGTCCTCTTGTTGCGCCCAGTGATCGCCGCCGCGATATCGTTGGCAGTCGTCGCTGATGAAAAGCCGTGAAGCACTCTGAAAGAAGCGCCATATTCGTCGAGTACTTCACCGAGTACGCCGCGGATAGTTCCCTTCTCGCTGACGATCTCGATGTGAAATGGCTGGTCCTGCCATGCGTCGCGCCGATATCGACTCGCAGCGGCATTCATGAGGCTTGTAGGGTCTTTCCACTGCGGCACACGCTCGGATCGCCGCGTTTCGTCAACGATCCATTGCCACGGAATACTTCCGTTCTCGCGTGCCCACGTCAGCAGGCGGGACACCTTCGCTGTCTCGTTCTTGCCCATGTTTGCAATCAGGCCGCACGTGAAAAGCTTGTAGCAGACCGAGCGCTCGGTAGTCGGCTGGACGGACGCGAGGATTTCAGTGGCCGCGTCTATGATCGCGATGGAAAGTGCATGTAGTCCGCGTCCCATCACGCGCCCCGCAGTGCTTGTGCGCGCGCTTGCTGCGGCTTAAGCTGATGCGGCTCCGTCACCGAGGCGGGGCAGAGATACATCGGGAATTCATGGCCGCCTCGCACGCGGCCATTTTTGTTTTCCGGGACGTTCATGGGTCAGCCCTCCACACCTTCGGCCTGCGCGGCGCGCCCAACGGCCTCGCCGTTCATCAAGGCTCGCACGTCTGCGGCTTTCCACGCCAGGCGGCGGCCCACTCGTACGGGACGAATCGGGCCGTTTTCCAGACAGGCCCACTTGTGCAGGGTTTGCACGCGCAACCCCAGGGCAATGGCGGCTTCCGAGGTGGTGAGGGCAGGTTCAAGGCCGCGCGCAGCCAGACCCAGCGCGATTGCCGCGCGCACCTTGCTAGGGGATTGAAGGGTATCCATCGTCGTTTTCCATTCCCGCGCAGGGCGGGCATTGATTGAGACGATGTCTAAGTTATGACGGAATACTCCGTTCTTCGATAGATGCGGGCATTAGCGCGCGTTGGTGAGCGTTGGCGTGCGCTGGCGTGCATTTCTCTGGCGGTAGAAGCGTCCGCGCAGGGCGTTGGGCGTAAAGTACTTCACCTCTTTTTTCTGTTTCATGTATCCAAGCGCGCCATCCCCATCGCGAATCTCGCCCGTAAAGCGACCGTATTCACCGAGCGCGAGTTCCCGCAATTCATGCCATACGGATTGCCAGTCGTGCGGGGCCGCCGCACGTCGCCGGGCTTCGGAAATTTCGGCGGCCAGTGGGGAAACGCGTTGTCGGTGATTCGATACCACGGTGCCCGCTGCGGATGCTGGCTCGGTCTGCTCAGTAGCGCTGGCCGAGGCAGCACCTGCATCGTTCGCAGGTATGAGCGCTGTGCCTCGCTCATCAGTTTTGACATCAGGCGCAGGTGCGTGAAGCCTGTTTTGAACCTTCTTCTGCACGTCCACGTAAGCGCGAAGGAACATGAGCAGGTCAAAGCCCCGCACCGCTAGCCAGTCGCGAGATACTGCCGGTGCGGGATTCGTTCCCGCGTCAAACCGCCCGGTTTTATCCCCATCGAACCTGACACGCGCCTCGTCGAATTCGATGGATGCTCGCATGTGAAGCAAGAGCGCAGTGCCGTGCGTAATGGGTATGAACGGTGTTTCATCAAGCGCTAGCGCCTGCCCCGCAGACGGGCTGTAGACCAGAAAACCGGTTCCGGGTAGAGCAAGCCACAGGGGAAGCGTGGTGTGGATTTCCGAAAGCGGCCCCACGCTCGTGCACAACGTCGCAAGCAGCGAATCTGCTGTCCATTTCAGGCTGACGCTCTGCGTTCTCTCGGATAGCCACTCGGCAGCTTGCGCGAGTGTCAACCACTCGGGCAGTGTGAGATCATAAGAGTCAGCCATTGCCGCGCCCCCTGCAGGCGGGTAGAGGTCAGGCGGCGCGCCACCACGCGAACGGGGCGCGTCGCCGCTTCCGGCGATTATTTCACGGCATGCAGGCCCGGTGCCACCTGCTCGGGCGCGAATTCGATACCGGCCTGCCCAAGCATCCACGCCTCGATCTTGTCGTGCCACATACGCAGCAGATCAAGCGGGCGACGGCGGTAATGCTTCTCCGCCAGTGCGCTTGGTTTGTGTCCCTGGATCTGCGCCACCACGCCCACGGGCACCTCAACCCATTCCGATAACGTCCCGAATGAGCGGCGCAGGCCGTGCAGGGAGAGTCGGGGGAGTGCCGCCGAGTCGAGCGCCTTGTGGTGCGCAATACGTGGTTCGGCCAGCTTGCCATCTGCCGCGGTCTTGCTGGCGAACACCCACGGTGACGGCTGCCACGTTTCGCCCCTGGCTTCAAGGCGGCGCGTTTGGCGCACATTGGGGGGCGTGTCATTGATGCGTTTGAGTCCGAGCAACAGCCATGCAAGATATGGCGTCAGCGGGATAACGCGGCCTGTCTCCGTCTCGACCTTGTCGGCGACGTGAAGGCTGCGCCAGCGAAAATCCACGTCGTCCCATCGGAGCGCGGCCATTTCCTCGCGACGCGCACCGGTAAGCAGCAGGGCTTGCAGGTAGGTGGATATCACCGGATTTTCGATCTTGCGCACGGCGCCGAACCATAGCGGCAACTGCTCGCGTTGCAGACAGTCATCTTTAGCGTTCGTTTTCGGTACTGCTTCGCGTACCGTCCGGGAACTATAGGCGCTCTGCTGAATGATGCCCGCGTACTCTTCCCGGTCCTCACACCAGCGGATGAATGCACGCAGCTTGCGATAAGCCTGTTCGGAGTTCGTCGGGCGCGTCTGCGATTCGGCATTTAGCCAATCGGACACCGTTTGAGCGGTCAGGCCCGACAGCTTCAGCTTCATAAGTGGAGCGAGCGGACCCGGTACGGTCAGTCCCTTGCCCCGTTTTTTCTTTTCGCCGCCAACCTGCGCGAGATTGACGTGATCGGTGTGATGGCGCTTGCTCCATTTGCTGCGCTGCGACTTCAGATACTCATCCCATACCTCCGCCACCGTCGCCTCATGTCGGCGATCTTCGGCCTTGCGCGCTTCATGGGCAGCGCGCTGCTCGGCTTTCTGCTCGCGCGGATCTTTGCCGTCATCTATCAGCACGCGGAGGCGCGCTGCCTCGGTGCGGGCTTTCTTCAGCGGCCACGCGTTGGCGTTGCCGATCGTGATGCGCACGGTCTTGCCGTGCAGGCGACTTTCGAAGATGTACGCTCGCGCGCCGCCCGCAGTGACTCGTAACCCGAGACCCGGGGTGTCTGTGTCCCAATGAATGCTTTGTCGCTTCCCCGGCTCACACTGGAATGCTGCCACTCGTGGGGCTGTGAAACTGATTGTTGCCACTTCTGCTCACCTTCGTCGTCGGCTTACATGAAGCCGAGGGTTGATCATGTACATGCTGTGTAGGCGATGTGTAGGCAGATTTTATGGCAAATCAGCAATTTCAATCAACAAAGGGGAATGCCGTATTTCTTGAAAAATCATTTAAAAACAGCTATTTGATGAATTTCATCAAGGTCGATCAATGTGTGGAAATGATAGATTTTTCGGCCTTCTAAGCCGAGGGTCGGGGGTTCGAGCCCCTCCTGCCGTACCAGAATCATCGAAGGGTTACAGGCCTCGCGCCTGTAACCCTTTTTGTCTTTTTGCTGTCTTTTCGCCCCTCGCGCGGATCATTGAACGCGACGCCGAGCTTGCTTCGGGTGTTTCCCGACTCAGGAAATCGCGCGCGACGCCGTTAGTTCGACAGAACCGTTTGACGCGCCGCGATGGAGGAATCAGCGTGAACCGACTCAGCCTCAACACCAAACTCTGGCTCGCGTTGCTGATCACGTGGCTCGGCCTGCTCGGCCTCGGCGGCTGGGCCGCGTGGCAGTCGCGCGCGACGATGCTCGCCGAGCGCAAGTCGGCGGTGCAGAACGTCGTCGAGAGCGCGTACGGCATCGTCGCCGACTACGCGCAGCGCGCCGACCAACACGAGCTGACGCCCGATGAGGCGCGCCAGCAGGCGCTCGCCCGCCTGTCCACGATGCGCTACCCCGGCAGCGGCTACATGATCGTGACGACCGCGACGCCGGTCGTGATCATGCATCCAGTGCTCGCCGATCTGCGCAACAAGGACGTGTCGCACTACGCGGACACCGACGGCAAGCTGCTGTTCGTCGAGATGGTCAAGGTGGCGCAGGCGCAGGGGCAGGGCTTCGTCGATTACATGGGACGCGTTGCCGGCCACAACGAGCACGTGCCGAAGATCAGCTTCGTCAAGCGCTTTGCCGCGTGGGACTGGTATCTGATTTCGGGCGTCTACGTGAACGACATCGACGCGGCGTTCCGCGCCGACCTGCTGCGCTATCTGCTGACGATCCTCATGATCGGCAGCGTCAGCACCATCGCGCTCGTGCTGATCATCCGCAACGTCAAGCGCAGTCTCGGCGGCGAGCCCGCTTACGCGGCGCGCGTCGCGGAGACGATCGCGGACGGCGATCTGTCGTGCCCCGTCACACTGGCCAGCAGCGATCAGGAAAGCATGCTGTTCGCGATGCAGCGCATGCAAAGCCGCCTCGCCGACGCGATCAGGCGTATTCGCGGCGGCACCGAAACGATCACGGTCGCGGCGGAAGAGATCGCCGCGGGCAATCTCGATCTGTCGGCACGCACGGAACAGCAGGCGTCGTCGCTCGGCGAAACGGCCGCGAGCATGGAGCAGCTGACGGCGACCGTCAAGCAGAACGCCGACAACGCGCTGCAGGCCAACCGCATGGCGCACTCCGCGTCGCAGCTCGCGGGCGAGGGCGGCGAGGCCGTGCAGCACGTCGTCGCGAATATGCAGAGCATCGCGGCGAGTTCGGCGCGCGTCGTCGATATCATCGGCGTGATCGAGAGCATCGCGTTCCAGACCAACATCCTCGCGCTGAACGCGGCCGTCGAAGCCGCGCGCGCCGGTGAGGAGGGTCGCGGCTTCGCGGTCGTCGCGGGCGAGGTGCGCAATCTCGCGCGCCGCAGCGCCGACGCGGCCAAGGAGATCAAGACGCTGATCGAGGATTCGGTCGCGCGCGTCGGCAGCGGCAAGGCGCTCGTCGAGAAAGCGGGCGGCACGATGGATTCGCTCGTCGATGCGGTGAAGCGCGTGACCGACATCATCAGCGAGATTTCCGCCGCGTCGGACGAGCAGAGCCGCGGCATCGAGCAGGTCAACCTCGCGATCGCGCAGATGGACGAGACCACCCAGCAGAACGCGGCGATGGTCGAGCAGGCGGCGGCCGCCGCGCAGTCGATGCAGGAGCAGGCGCAGATGCTGCGCGACGTCGTCAGCACGTTCCGCCTGAAGGCGGCGGCCGCCGCGCGTTGATGGCCGCGTCGATGGCGCGCTGCCTCCAGAAGTGCGCATGCTATGCTTTTGAGGTCAGGATCAAAAGCCCAAAAACCGCGTGCGCCCGTGCGCGCCGTGGGCACTTCAAGGAGAGTCCCACATGTCGACGCGAACCCGTGTGCTGTTCCGCCTTGGTGCCGCAGGCCTGCTGCTCGGCGCGGCGATCGGCGCGCAAGGGGCGAACCTGGCCTTTCTGAACGACACGCCGATCACCTACATGAAGCAGCGCGACAACGACTCGATCAAGCACGCGGTCATGAGCGCGCTCAATGACAGAAAGGACGGCGACAGCTTTACGTGGGTCAACGACGGCACCGGCAATAGCGTGAAGATCGACGCGACCATCACGATGGACAGCACCTCGACCGACGGCGGGCGCACTTGCCGTATCCTCGGCGTCGTACTCAATGCGAAAGGGCAATCGATGAACCTGCGTCCGAACTTCTGCAAGATAGGCGGCGCCTGGCAACTGCAGAAGCGATGAGCCCGCGAATCGTCTCGTGCGGGGTCGTGCTGCTCGATCCCGACGGGCGCGTGCTGCTCGCGCACGCCACCGAAACGACGCACTGGGATATTCCAAAAGGGCAGGGCGAGGACGGCGAGGCGCCGCACGTCACCGCGCTGCGCGAGATGGTCGAGGAGACCGGCATCGCGCTCGAGGCTGGCCGCCTGAAGGATCTCGGCCTCTTCGTCTATCGGCGCGACAAGGACCTGCATCTGTTCGCGGCGCGCGCGAGTGCCGGCGAACTCGATCTGAGCACGTGCACCTGCACGTCGCTATTTCCGCGCCGCTCGGACGGCACGCTGATCCCGGAGATGGACGACTACCGCTGGGCGTCGATCGAAGAGGTCCCGCACTATGCGAGCCGTAGTCTGACGCGGCTCTTCGAGACGACGCTGTCGCTCGCGGAACTGCACCGGTCGCTATAGACGGCGCGCGCCGCGTTCAATCCAGCGCGTGGTCGTTAGGATGCGCGAACAACGCGCGGTTCTGCTCCGACAGCGGGAAATTGACATTGATGCCGCGCGGCGGAATCGGCTGCGTGAACCACTGCCGGTACAGACGCTCCGCGTCGCCGGACGTCTGCGAGCGCGCGATCACGCGATTCACGAGCGCCCGGAACGGCTCGTCGCCCTTGCGGAACATGCACGCATACACCTCGTAGCCGAGCGGCGTACCCGTCACGATGAAATCGTCGGGATGCGGGTCGGTCGCCTTGAAACCGTAGACGATCGGCTCGTCCATCACGAACGCCACCGCGCGGCCGTCCTTCATCGCGTTGAAGGCTTCCTGATGGTCGCGCACGCTCATGATGCGCATGTTCAACTGCTTCCCGGTGTTGAGGCTGCGCAGCAGGCGCTCGTCGGACGTGCCCGCGGTCGTCACGACCGGCTTGCCGGCCAGATCGGGGAAGTCGGTGATGCCGCTGTTCTTGCGCGTGATCATGCGCACCGCGTACTGAAACAGGCTGTCCGAAAACGCGGCGACGTTTTCGCGCTCGACCGTGTGCGTGGTCGAGCCGCATTCGAGATCGATCTGATTGTTCAGCAGCATCGGCGTGCGGTTCGACGAAGTCACCGTGATTTCGTGAACCCGCAACTGCGCCATGCCGAGCGTCTTCCTGATTTCATCGACGATCTGCATCGCGATCGCCTGCGAGTAGCCGACCGTGCGCTTGCCGTCGAAGTACGAGAACGGGATCGATGCCTCGCGCACGCCGAGCACGACGACGCCGTCGTCGTGGATCTTTCTCAGCGTGCCGGTCAGTTCATCCGCGCGTGCGGGGCCGGCGAACGCGACCACGCCGCAGGCGGCCAGCGCAAGCAGCACGCGGTGCATGCCGCGCACGAGATGCGGCATGCCTGAGCCGCGCGGGCCCCGTCCGCCCCGAACCATACCTTCAGACCCTTCCCCGCAGCGGCCTGCAACCTTCATCGGGCCTCCCGGACCGGCGCGCCCAGGCGAGCGCGCTGTGATTATCGATCTAACATCCTGCAACCCGGATGGCCCGTCAGCGCCGGGCCGTCGCTGACGCGAGCTTAGGCCGGCTTGCCCCAACTGTCGCGCAGACTGACGATGCGGTTGAATACGGGCTTACCCGGCTTCGAATCGACGCGATCGGCAACGAAGTAGCCGTGCCGCTCGAACTGGTAGCGCTGCTCCGGCAGCGCGTGGCGCGCGCCGGTTTCGAGGTAGGCCTGGACCACGCGCTTCGAGTCCGGATTCAGCGCTTCGAGGAAATCGCGCCCGCCGGCGTCCGGTTGCGCTTCCTTGAAGAGCCGGTCGTAGATGCGCACTTCGGCCGGGCACGCGGCCGCCGCGCTGACCCAGTGGATGTTGCCCTTGACCTTGTAATTGTTCGCGCCTTCGGTGCCCGATTTGCTGTCCGGGAAGTAGTTGCAGTGCACCGCGACGATGTTGCCGTTCTCGTCCTTGTCCGCGTGCGTGCATTCGATCACGTAGCCGTAGCGCAGGCGCACCTTGTTGCCCGGGAACAGGCGGAAGTAGCCCTTCGGCGGCGTTTCCGTGAAATCCTCGCGCTCGATCCACAGCTCGCGAGAAATCGGAAACTCGCGCACGCCCTGTTCCGGATGATGCGGATGCACCGGTGCGTGGCACGGCTCGGTGAGGCGTTCGGGGAAATTGTCGATGATCAGCTTGACCGGATCGAGCACGGCGGCGATGCGCGGCGCCTTCTCGTCGAGATCGTCGCGCAGCGCGCCTTCAAAGACGCTCATGTCGATCCACGAGTCGACCTTGGTCACGCCGATGCGCTCGCAGAACAGCTGGATCGATTCGGGCGTGAAACCGCGCCGACGCACGCCGACGATGGTCGGCATGCGCGGGTCGTCCCAGCCTTCCACATGGCCTTCGTTGACGAGTTGCAGCAGCTTGCGCTTGCTGGTGATCGCATAGGTCAGGTTCAGGCGCGAAAACTCGATTTGCTGCGGCAACGGACGCTTGAAGATGCCGGCTTCGGCGAGCTCGTTCAGGATCCAGTCGTACAGCGGACGATGATCTTCGAATTCGAGCGTGCACAGCGAATGCGTGATGTTTTCGAGCGCGTCCGAGATGCAGTGCGTGTAGTCGTACATCGGGTACACGCACCAGGTGTCGCCGGTACGGTAGTGATGCGCGAAGCGGATGCGATAGATGACCGGGTCGCGCATGTTGAAGTTCGGCGACGACATGTCGATCTTCGCGCGCAGCACGTGCTCGCCTTCCTTGAACTCGCCCGCCTTCATGCGGCGGAACAGGTCGAGGTTTTCCTCGACCGAACGCTCGCGGAAACGCGACGGCGTGCCGACTTCGGTGGCCGAGCCGCGGTTCGCGCGCATTTCCTCGGCCGACTGACTATCCACGTACGCCTTGCCGCGCTGGATCAGCAGCTCGGCGAACTCGTACAGCTTGTCGTAGTAGTCGCTCGCGTAGTACAGATGCTCGGTGCGGTCCTTTTCCCATTCGAAGCCGAGCCAGCGCACCGAGTCGATGATCGACTCGACGTACTCGACGCTTTCCTTCTCCGGATTGGTGTCGTCGAAGCGCAGATGGCACACGCCGCCGTAGCTGCGCGCGACGCCGAAGTTCAGGCAGATGCTCTTCGCGTGACCGATGTGCAGATAGCCGTTCGGCTCCGGCGGGAAGCGCGTTTCGACGCGCTGGCTCCATTTGCCGGTGCGGTTGTCGTCGTCGATGATGTTGCGGATGAAATTGGATGCCGCGGGCGCGTCGTTGCGGTCAGCGTCTTTGCGTTCGGTATTCATGCGAGAAGATGAGAGTCCGTGGGGGCGCGTGATGCGCCCGCTTAGCCGTCAATTCTACCTGACGAGCCCGCTCGCGGCAGGCGCTTGCGGCGTGCAGCCAACGGCGGGGCGGGTCTGGCGCGGATGCCGTAGTCACCGGGGCAGGCGCGCGGGGCTGTAACAGGAGGTAAAACGGGTTGGCGACGCGCGCCGCGCCGACTTAGGATGCGCTGCTGCGCGCGGCCCGCGCACCCGCGCTGGGCCTTCGCGCGGGGCAGACTGCGTGAGCTGTCCACGCTGTTCTTCATCGCTTGCACGAGGCTCCTTTGCTCGTGCGCCATGCTCGCCTCGTTGCCGGAGTTCTCTCGGATGTCTATCCCGATGCACGGCGCGTTTCGCGCGCCTTTTGCCCGCGCTTTGGCTAGCGCCCGATCTTCTTGCCGTACTCGTCGCGTGCTCGCTTCGGCCTGGTTTGCCGCGCTGGCCGTGAACCTGGCCGCGCCGCTGTCCGCCGCTGCGAAAACACCGCCGAAGCCGGCGCTCGATGGGTCGGCCGTCGCCGCGCCAGACGGCTACAGCGCCGACACCGCGCAGCAGATCTTCGCCGAAGGCGGCAACGCGGTCGATGCCGCGGTCGCGATGGCCTTCACGCTGGCCGTCACGCGGCCCGATGCGGGCAACCTCGGCGGCGGCGGTTTCATGACGCTGCTGGTCGACGGCAAGCCGTATTTTCTCGACTATCGCGAGCGCGCGCCGCAGCAGGCGAACCGCGACATGTACCTCGACGACAAGGGCAACGTGGTGCCTGGCATGAGCACGGTCGGTCATCGCGCGGCGGCCGTGCCGGGCACTGTCGATGGTATGTGGCAAGCGCAGCGGCGCTTTGGCAAGCTCAAATGGAAGCAGGTGCTCGCGCCCGCGATCCATTACGCGACCGACGGCTTCCAGGTCGGCCCGCGCCTGCAGCAGCGACGCGACGCGGCCGCGAAAAGTTTCGCCGGCAAGACCAATTTCGACGCCTATTTCGGCAACCTGAAAGCGGGCGCGACGCTGCGCCAGCCGGAACTCGCGCAGACGCTTGGGCGAATCGCGAGCGATGGCGGTCGCGAGTTCTACGAGGGCCGCACCGCTCAAATGATCGCCGCGCAGATGTACGGCCACGGCCTGATCACGAGCCAGGATCTGAGCCAGTACAAGGCACTCTGGCGCGAGCCGCTCGCGGCCGACTGGCACGGCTACCGCGTGATCACCGCGCCACCGCCGAGCTCGGGGGGCATCGGGCTGATCCAGTTGCTGAAAATGCGGGCCGCTCTGCAGCCGGCGTTCGACGGTCTCGCGTTGAATTCGGCGCCGTACATCCATCTGATCGCGCAGATCGAGGATCGGGTATTCGCCGACCGGCAGCGCTATATCGGCGACCCGGACGCATCGCCGGTACCGGTCGCGAAGCTGATCGACGACGCCTACCTCGCGCAGCGCGCGGCCGAAGTCAAAGCCGGCGAAGCGCCCGGAGCGGCCCCGGAGAAGGCTGGAGTCGACGGCGCCGCGGCGACGGAGAAGGCGCAAACCACGCATTTCTCGGTGGTCGATAAGTGGGGCAACGCGGTGTCGAACAGCTACACGCTGAACGGCGATTTCGGCTCGGGCGTCGTGGTGGACGGCGGCGGGTTCCTGTTGAACGATGCGATGGACGATTTCCTGATCAAGCCGGCCGGCGCCGGGGCGGCGGGCGCGTCGGGCGCGGCCTCGGCATCCGGCGCCGCAGATGCCGATGCCGAGCCGAACATGATCGCGCCGGGCCGCCGCCCGATTTCGTCGATGACGCCCACGCTGCTGCTGAAGGACGGCAAGATCGCGCTGGCGATCGGCACGCCCGGCGGCTCGCGCATCCTGACGACGATCTTCCAGGTGATGACGAATCTATCCGACTTCGAGATGTCGCCGACGGACGCGCTCGCCGCCATGCGTTTCCATCATCAGCTGCTGCCGCAAAAGACGATCTACTTCGAGCCGTACCATCCCGCGCCGGATGAGCTCGCCACGCAATTGAAGGAGCTCGGCTATACGGTCGAGCAGCAGCCGTTCAACGGCGACGTGCAGATGATCCGCGTGAACGGCGCGACGCCCGAGCCAGCGAGCGATCCCCGTGGTGCCGGCGTGGCACGCGTGATACGGTAGACGCCCCGCCGCGCGATCCCGCGAGCGGGCCATAAGCCGAACACGGGGAAGCACGATGACCGAACAAGAACCAACCAAACTAGTACTGCCGGGCTACCTGGACTCCGGCCCAGGCCACTGGCAAACGCGCTGGCAAGCGCTCGATCCCGCGTTCGTCCGCGTGCGGATGCCGGACTGGGACCACCCTTCGCGCGACGCCTGGTGCCGCACGCTGGCCGCCACGCTCGATTCCCTGGACGCGCCGGTCGTGTTCGCCGCTCACAGTCTCGGCTGTCTGACCACGGCGTTCTGGGCCTCGCAGTACGCGAGCGCGGCGCAACTCGCGAAAGTGGCCGGCGCGCTGCTGGTCGCCGTGCCCGATCCGGCCGAAGCGCATTTCCCGCGCGACGCGACCGGCTTTGCGCCGGTGCCGCTCGAGCGCCTGCCGTTTGCGACGATCGTCGTGGCGAGCAGCGACGATCCGTATGGCGGCGTGCCGTTTTCACAAACCTGCGCGAGCGCGTGGGGCAGCCGCTGGATCGGCATCGGCGCGCGCGGCCACATCAACGCCGATAGCGGCCTCGGCGATTGGGCCGAGGGGCGGGGCTGGCTGGCTTCGCTAACGCGTGCGCGCTGAGTCTCGCCGCCTCGTTGGTCAGATCACCGCTTTTCGCTTCAACTCCGCAATCGTCTGCGCGTCGTATCCGAGCAGGTCGCGCAGCACAAGCTCGGTATGCTCGCCGAGCAGCGGCGGATGGCTCAGCGCCTGCGGCGGCGTGCCGGTCATGTTGATCGGATTGCGCACGAGCTTGACCGTGCCGCCCGACGGATGCGGCAGAGCCACCTGAAGACCGCGCGCGACCACCTGCTCGTTGTCGAACACTTCGTCGAGATTATTGATCGGCCCGCACGGCACGCCGGCCGCTTCGAGCGCCGCGATCCATTGCTGCTTGCCCTGCAGACGGACCATGTCCGCGAGCATCGGCACGAGCAGTTCGCGGTTGCGCACGCGCGCGGGGTTGGTCGCGAAACGATCGTCGTCGGCGAGTTCAGGGCGGCCGCCCACCTCGACGAACTTGCGGAACTGTCCGTCATTGCCGACCGCGACGATGATCCAGCCATCGCTCGTCTGGAAGGTCTGGTAGGGCACGATGTTCGGATGCGCGTTGCCCCAGCGCATTGGCGGCTGGCCGCTCGCGAGGTAGTTCGAGTTCATGTTGGCGAGCATCGCGACCTGCACGTCGAGCAGCGCCATGTCGATGTACTGGCCTTCGCCCGTGCGGTCGCGGTGCGTGAGCGCGGTCAGCACGGCGATCGTCGAGTACATGCCGGTCATCAGGTCGGCGATCGCGACGCCGGCCTTTTGCGGGCCGCCGCCCGGCTGGCCGTCGCGCTCACCGGTAATGCTCATGAAGCCGCCGATGCCCTGCACGATGAAGTCATAACCCGCGCGCTGCGCATACGGCCCGGTTTGCCCGAAGCCCGTGACCGAGCAGTAGATCAGGTCGGGCTTCACCGCTTTGAGCGATTCGTAGTCGAGGCCGTATTTCTTCAACTGGCCGACCTTGTAGTTTTCGAGCACGACGTCGCTTTGCGCTGCCAGTTCGCGCACGATCCTCTGGCCCTCGGGCGACGCGATGTCGAGCGTGACCGAGCGCTTGTTGCGGTTCGCCGCGAGATAGTAGGCGGCTTCGCGCGTGTCCGCGCCGTCCGGCGTCCGCAGATACGGCGGCCCCCAGTGGCGCGTGTCGTCGCCGACCTCGGGGCGTTCGATCTTGATGACGTCGGCGCCGAAATCGGCGAGCGTCTGCGCGCACCACGGACCGGCGAGCACGCGGGTGAGATCCAGCACGCGGATGTGACTGAGAGCGCCCATATTCCTGAATGTCTCCTGATGGTTGCGGGCCGCGCGGCGAGCCGCCATGCGCCATTTCGCGCGAAGTTTCGTGGAAGTCATCTTAAGCGATTCCCGCTCGCGGGCGCAGTCAGCCGAACGTCATAGCGCCGTTCGGACGATCGGACACGCGAGCGTCGCAGCGGGCGCATGCCGTGCTGGCCGGATGGCCAGCACGCCGGCGCGCAGTGCCGCGCACGCGTGCCGATCCCGTATAATCAGTCGTTTAAAGAAACAGACAGTTGGCGCATCCCATCGACCGCCAGTCTTCGTCAGGAACCGTCAGGACCGTCCCCCGCACGCTATGAAAGCCGCCGAAATCCGCGAGAAATTCCTCAAGTTCTTCGAATCGAAGGGCCATACGATCGTCCGTTCGTCGAGCCTAGTGCCCGGCAACGACCCGACGCTGCTCTTCACCAATTCGGGGATGGTGCAGTTCAAAGATGTGTTCCTCGGCGCGGAATCGCGTCCGTATTCGCGCGCCACGACCGCGCAGCGCAGCGTGCGCGCCGGCGGCAAGCACAACGATCTCGAGAACGTCGGCTACACCGCGCGTCACCATACGTTCTTCGAGATGCTCGGCAACTTCTCGTTTGGCGACTACTTCAAGCGCGACGCGATCCACTACGCGTGGGAACTGCTGACCGAAGTCTACAAGCTGCCGAAAGACAAGCTGTGGGTCACCGTCTACCAGGAAGACGACGAAGCGCACGACATCTGGGCGAAGGAAGTGGGCGTGCCGGTCGAGCGCATCATCCGCATCGGCGACAACAAGGGCGCGCGCTACGCGTCGGATAACTTCTGGCAGATGGCCGACACCGGCCCGTGCGGCCCGTGTTCGGAAATCTTCTACGACCACGGCCCGGACGTGTGGGGTGGCCCGCCGGGATCGCCCGAGGAAGACGGCGACCGCTACATCGAAATCTGGAACCTCGTGTTCATGCAGTTCAACCGCGACGCGCAGGGCAACATGACACCGCTGCCGAAGCAATGCGTGGACACCGGCATGGGCCTCGAGCGTATCGCCGCAGTGCTGCAGCACGTGCACAGCAACTACGAGATCGACCTGTTCCAGGCGCTCATCCAGGCCGCCGGCCGCGAAACCGGCGTGACCGATCTGACCAACAACTCGCTGAAGGTGATCGCCGATCACATCCGCGCGTGCTCGTTCCTGATCGTCGACGGCGTGATTCCGGGCAACGAAGGCCGCGGCTACGTGCTGCGCCGCATCGTGCGCCGCGCGATCCGCCACGGCTACAAGCTCGGCAAGAAGGGTTCGTTCTTCCATCGCCTCGTGGCCGACCTCGTCGCGCAGATGGGCGAAGCCTATCCGGAACTGGCGCAGGCCGAGAAGCGCGTGACCGAGGTGCTGCGTCAGGAAGAAGAGCGCTTCTTCGAGACGATCGAGCACGGCATGTCGATTCTCGAAGCCGCCTTGGCCGATCTCGACGCCAAGGGTGGCAAGACGCTCGACGGCGAACTCGCGTTCAAGCTGCACGACACCTACGGCTTCCCGCTCGACCTGACCGCGGACGTCTGCCGCGAGCGCGAAGTGACGGTCGACGAAGCCGCATTCGACGATGCGATGGCACGTCAGCGCGAGCAGGCGCGCGCGGCGGGCAAGTTCAAGATGGCCCAGGGCCTCGAATACTCGGGCGCGAAGACCACGTTCCACGGCTACGAAGAAATCGTCTTCGACGACGCGAAGGTCGTCGCGCTGTATGTGGACGGCGCCTCGGTGCAGCAGGTGCAAGCCGGCCAGCCGGCGGTCGTCGTGCTCGATCACACGCCGTTCTACGCGGAGTCGGGCGGCCAGGTCGGCGACCAGGGCGTGCTCGCGAACGCCAGCACGCGCTTTGCCGTTGCGGATACGCTGAAGGTGCAGGCCGACGTGGTCGGCCATCACGGCACGCTCGAGCAGGGCACGCTGAAGGTTGGCGACGTCGTCAAGGCGGAAATCGACGCGGTGCGCCGCGCTCGCACGGCGCGCAACCACTCGGCCACGCACCTGATGCACAAGGCGCTGCGCGAGGTGCTCGGTTCGCACGTGCAGCAAAAGGGCTCGCTCGTCGACGCCGACAAGACCCGCTTCGACTTCGCGCACAACGCGCCGATGACGGACGAACAGATCCGCCGGGTCGAGGAAATCGTCAACGCGGAAGTGCTGGCGAACGCGCCCGGTATCGTGCGTTTGATGTCGTACGACGATGCGGTGAAGGGCGGCGCCATGGCACTGTTCGGCGAAAAGTACGGCGACGAAGTGCGCGTGCTCGACCTCGGCTTCTCGCGTGAGCTGTGCGGCGGTACGCACGTGAATCGCTCGGGCGACATCGGCTTCTTCAAGATCGTGATGGAAGGCGGCGTCGCGGCCGGTATCCGTCGCGTCGAAGCGATCACCGGTGACAACGCGGTGCGCTACGTGCAGGAGCTCGAAGCGCGCGTCAACGCGGCCGCGGCCGTGCTGAAGGCGCAACCGGCGGAACTCACGCAGCGCATCGGCCAGGTGCAGGACCAAGTAAAGGCGCTCGAGAAGGAACTGAGCGCGCTGAAGTCGAAGATGGCGTCGAGCCAGGGCGACGAACTCGCCGGCCAGGCGATCGAAGTGGGCGGCGTGCATGTGCTCGCGGCAACGCTCGAAGGCGCGGACGTGAAGACGCTGCGCGAAACGGTCGACAAGCTCAAGGACAAGCTGAAGAGCGCGGCGATCGTGCTCGCGTCGGTCGAAGGCGGCAAGGTCAGCCTGATCGCCGGTGTGACCGCCGACGCCAGCAAGAAGGTCAAGGCGGGCGAACTGGTCAACTTCGTGGCCCAGCAGGTGGGCGGCAAGGGCGGTGGCCGTCCGGACATGGCGCAGGCTGGCGGTACCGAACCGGCCAACCTGCCGGCGGCGCTCGCGGGCGTCAAGAGCTGGGTCGAAGGACAGCTTTGAATCTGATGGTCGGTTGAGTCCGGCTCGACCGAAGTCGAGCCGGGTTCGACAAAGGGGCCACGCGGCGCGCCAGCAGGATCGGCGCGTTGCGTGGCCCCTTCGTTTTTGTCGAAGCCGTTCGGCTTGCGTCGAACCGGCTTGCCGGCGCGGCGGATTCAACGATCAGACCGCATTCGTATCCACGGACGCCGCCGCATCCGCCTCGGCCGTCCCGTCCTGCGACGCGACCAGCGCGCGCCGCAACGCATTGAGCGCCGACGAAAAATGCCCGCGTCGCCACACCAGCAGCGTGTCGATGATGCCGATATCGGGCAACTCGTGCACCGCGATATTGCTCGTGTCGGGCTGCAGATCGAGCACCGAGCGCGGTGCCACCGCGACGCCCGCGCCGGCCGCCACGCACGCGACGATCGCGTGATACGAGCCGAGCTCCAGCACGCGCGCCGGCCGCACCCCATGCTCCAGATACCACTTCTCGATATACGCGCGATACGCGCAGCCGCGCTCGAACGCGATCAGCGTCGATAGCGCGATGTCGCGCACTTCGCGGATCGGCCGATGGCCGCGCGGCGTCAGCATCACGAGTTCCTCGCGGAAGATCGCCACGGTCTCGAACACATCGCCGAGCGTCGCGGGGTCGAGCGGCGTCGCGACCAGCGCCGCATCGACCTCGAATTCGCGCACGCGCTCGATCAGCCTGCCGGTCGTGCCGGTCTCCAGCTCCAGTTCGACGGCCGGCCATTGCTGGTGATATTGCGCGAGCAGGGCCGGCAGACGCGTCGCCGCGACGCTTTCCATCGTGCCGAGGCGCAGACGCCCGCTCGGGCGATCCTCGCGCACCGCGTGACGCGCCTCGTCGGCGAGCGCGAGCAGCCGTTCGGCGTAGGGCAGCAGGGTCTCGCCGGCCGGCGTCAGCACGAGCCGGCGGCCGTCGCGGATGAACAGCTCGGTGCCGAGCTGCTCCTCGAGTTGCTTGATGCGCGTGGTCACGTTCGATTGCACGCGATTGAGCTTCGCCGCGGCGCGCGTCACGCCGTTTTCGCGTACGACTGCGCGAAAAATTGTCAGAGCGGCCAGATCCATGATTCTCTCCCGGCGATGAATGATATCCTAATTATTCATTTTTCGTGATCGAAAGGTCAAGCTAATATGGATTCACCCCATCGCTGCCTGACCGTCCGATCATGAACGACCTTGCTTCCCACGCGTACTCGCGCTTCCACGAACCGCCCGCGGGCCGGCGCGCGGCGCTCGCCTGCATGGCCGCGCTGGCCGTCGCGCTCGGTATCGGGCGCTTTGCTTTTACGCCGCTGCTGCCGCTGATGCTGCACGGCGCCGCGCTCGGCCAGCCGCACCTCGATATCCAGCATGGCGGCTGGCTCGCGTCGTTCAATTACGCCGGCTATTTCGTCGGCGCAATGACGTGCGCGGCGCTGCGGGCCGAGCCCGCGCGCATGGTGCGCGTCGGACTCGCCGCGACCGTGCTGCTGACGCTCGCGATGGGCGTCACCGGCCAGTTCTGGGTGTGGGCGCTGGTGCGCTTCGTCGCCGGCGCGGTCAGCGCGTGGACCTTCGTGTTCGCGTCGCAGTGGGGCTTGCGGCGGCTCGCCGAACTCGGCGCAAATGCGTGGAGCGGGGTCATCTACACCGGGCCGGGCGTGGGCATCGTCGGGACCGGCCTGCTGGTCAGCGTCGCGGGCGGCTATGGCGCAGTGGTCGGATGGATCGGCTTTGCGTTGATCGGCGCGGTGCTGACCGTGCTGGTGTGGCCGGTGTTCGGGGAGACTCGGGGCGTGGGGGCGGCGAAGCCTGCCGTTGCGAGCTCCTCGACCACAAAATCCGCCACCGGATCACGCGCTGGCGCAAACCCGCAGCCCCGTACGGCCGGCGTTCGGACGAGTCATGCCGTCCACCGCAGCGACGCGTTCTGGCTGGTGCTGCTCTACGGTATCCCGGGCTTCGGCTACATCATCACCGCGACCTTTTTGCCGGTCATCGCGCGCCACGCGTTGCCGGGCTCGGCGTGGCCGGACCTGTTCTGGCCGATGTTCGGTGCCGCGCTGATCGTCGGCGCGTTGCTCGCCGCGCGTTTGCCCTTGCATTGGGACAACCGCACGCTGCTCGCGGGCTCGTATGTGCTGCAGGCAATCGGCATCGCGTTGGGCATCGTGTGGCCGACGGCGGGAGGTTTTTCGCTCGGCAGCATCCTGATCGGCCTACCGTTTACCGCGATCACGCTATTCGCGATGCGCGAGGCGCGGCGGCTGCGCGGCGACGACGCGGCCGGGCTGATGGGTTACGCGACGGCGGCCTACGGCATCGGACAGATCGCGGGTCCGTTGGTGGCCGCGCCGATTGCCGCCCACACCGGATCGTTTGCGCTGGCGCTGTGGCTCGCCGCGGGCGCGTTGCTGACGGGGGCGGCAGGGCTGATCGCGGTGATGCGCGTGCCGCGCCGCCCGCGCCGTGGTCGCATGCCGGATTGCGGTTGCAACTAGCACCGAAAACAAATCTCGCACGAGCGCACTAAAATGACCGCTTTCCGTCATTCCCTCGCGCCTGTCGCCGGGCGCGTCGCTCGACCATGCAACATTTCGCGTCCGACAACTATGCCGGCATCTGTCCCGAAGCGCTCGACGCGCTGATCGCCGCCAACAACAGTGGGCACGAACCGGCCTACGGCGACGACTCCTGGACCAACCAGGTCTGCGACCGTCTGCGCGACCTGTTTCAGACCGATTGCGAAGTGTTCTTCGTGTTCAACGGCACGGCGGCCAATTCGCTCGCGCTCGCGTCGTTGTGCCAGTCGTATCACTCGGTGATCTGCCACGACCTGGCACACATCTAGACCGACGAATGCGGCGGTCCCGAGTTCTTTTCAGGTGGCTCGAAACTGCTGACGGCGCCGGGCATCGGCGGCAAGCTCACGCCCGATGCGATCGAGTCCATCGTCACGCGGCGCGGCGATATCCACTATCCGAAGCCGAAGGTCGTCACGCTGACGCAGTCGACCGAGGTCGGCACCGTCTACAGCGTCGAGGAAGTGCGCGCGATCGCCGCGATCGCGAAGCGCCGTCATCTGAAGGTGCACATGGACGGCGCGCGTTTCGCGAATGCGGTTGCCGTGCTCGACGTGCATCCGTCGGAAATCACGTGGCGCGCGGGTGTCGACGTGCTGTGCTTCGGCGGCACCAAGAACGGTCTGCCAGTCGGCGAGGCGGTGGTGTTCTTCGACCGCGCGCTCGCCGACGATTTCGCTTATCGGCTGAAGCAGGCGGGACAGCTGGCATCGAAAATGCGCTTCATTTCCGCGCCGTGGCTCGGTCTGCTCGACAACGACGTGTGGTTGCGCAATGCGCATCACGCGAACGCGATGGCGCGTTTGCTGGAGACGCGGTTGCAGGAAATCCCGGGCGTGAGCATCATGTTTCCGAGTGAATCGAACGCGGTGTTCGCGCAGTTGCCGCCGCATGCCGCGAAGACGATGCGCGCGCGTGGCTGGAAGTTTTACGAGTTCATCGGCGCGGGCGGTTGCCGGCTGATGTGCGCGTGGGACACGCAGCCCGAAACGGTCGAGCGTTTCGCCGCCGACGTGCGCGAACTTTGCGTCGCGTGATCGAAGACGCGTGAAGCTGCCGGAACCCGGGTAACAAATGGCGCCTCGACGCACCACTCGGCACACACGGAAAGCCGCTCCACTACGACCCGCCAAAAAACACGAAACAACGAGACGTCCCCCGCCATGACCGAGTACCGATTCTGTCCCCGCTGCGCGAAGCCTCTGACCGAACGCACCGACCCCCAGCACGACGGTGGCCGCGTCCGTCAGATCTGTCCCGACACCGAGTGCGGTTACGTTCATTGGAATAATCCGCTGCCGGTCGTCGCCGCGATCGTCGAGTACGAGGGCAAGATTCTGCTTGCGCGCAATGCCGCATGGCCCGAGGGCAGGTTCGCGCTGATCACCGGCTTCCTCGAAAACGGCGAGACGCCGGAGCAGGGCATCGCGCGCGAAGTGATGGAGGAGACCTCGCTGCACACCGAATCGGTCGAGCTGATCGGCGTGTACGAATTCGTCCGCAAGAACGAGCTGATCATCGCGTATCACGTGAAGGCGCATGGGACGATCGCGCTGTCGCCCGAACTGCTCGAATACCGGCTCGTCGAGCCCGCGAAGCTGCGACCTTGGCGCGCGGGCACGGGGCAAGCGCTCGGCGAATGGATGCGGCGGCGCAATTTGCCGTTCGAATTCGTCGAGCGTCCGGGGTTGTGAAGCGCTGCGCCCACCGAGCCGCAACATTGGCCAGCACACAGACAACGCAGAGAACATAGAGACAGCCCACAGCACAGCCATCGACGCATCACCGAATCGTTCATCCACGTCAATCAGCGGTCAACGAGCGCACGCTCAGGGAGAAGCAACGGCATGGCCTACATCTACTACCTGACCCATATTCATCTGGGCTACGACGCACTGTCGCAACTGTCGTCCGAGTGCGCGCGCATCGGCATCGAGCGGCCTCTGGTGATCAGCGACAAGGGCGTCGTCGCGGCCGGCATCGCGCGGCAGGCACTCGATGCGATGAAGCTCGGCGACGTGCCGCTGTTCGACGACACGCCGTCGAATCCGACCGAGGAAAAGGTGCTCGCGGCGGCCCAGGTGTATCGCGACGAGCGCTGCGACGGGCTGATCGCGGTGGGTGGCGGTTCGTCGATCGATCTCGCGAAGGGCGTCGCGATCGCGGCCACGCATCCGGGGCCGCTCACGCAATACGCGACGATCGAAGGCGGCAGCGCGAAGATCACCGACGCCGTGGCGCCGCTGGTCGCGATTCCGACCACGGCCGGCACCGGCAGCGAAGTCGCGCGCGGCGCGATCGTGATCCTGAACGACGGCCGCAAGCTCGGTTTTCATTCGTGGAGTCTGCTGCCGAAATCGGCGCTGTGCGATCCGGGTCTCACGCTCGGCCTGCCGCCGGGGCTCACCGCGGCGACCGGCATGGACGCGATCGCGCATTGCATCGAGACCTTCCTCGCGCCGGCCTTCAATCCGCCCGCCGACGGCATCGCGCTCGACGGCCTCGAACGCGCGTGGCACAGCATCGAGCGCGCGTGCGCGGACGGCAGCGATCGCGAGGCGCGCCTGAACATGATGAGCGCGTCGATGCAGGGCGCGATGGCGTTCCAGAAGGGCCTCGGCTGTGTGCATTCGCTGTCGCATCCGCTGGGCGGTTTGAAGGTGAACGGCCGCACGTCGCTGCATCACGGCACGCTGAACGCGGTCGTGCTGCCCGCGGTGCTGCGCTTCAACGAGCGCGCGCCGAGCGTCGTGGCCGAGCGTCGCTATGCGCGCATGCGTCGCGTGATGGGGGTGCCCGAGCATGCGGATCTCGCGCAGGCGCTGTTCGACATGACCGCGCGACTCGGCCTGCCGACCGGCCTCAGGCAGATGGGCGTCGACGAAAGCATGTTCGACAAGGTCGTGCAGGGCGCGCTGCTCGATCATTGCCATCGCACGAATCCGCGGGAGGCGAGTGCCGACGACTATCGCCGCATGCTGACCGAGTCTTTGTGACCGAGCCCCGCCTTCTCGCATCCACCAACCGCCACGTCCGATGAACAAACCCGCCCCCGCCGGCCGCGCCGCGTATCCGCACTTCCTGTCGATCACCACGCGCTGGATGGACAACGACGTCTACGGCCACGTGAACAACGTCGTCTACTACAGCTATTTCGACACCGTCGTGAACGAGTATCTGATCCGCGCGGGCGTGCTCGATTTCGAGCGCGGCGCGACGATCGGGCTCGTCGTCGAGACGCAGTGCAACTACTTCGCGCCGCTCGTGTTTCCCCATCGCATCGACGCGGGCTTGCGCGTCGCGCGGCTCGGCACGTCGAGCGTGCGCTACGAGGTGGGGCTGTTCCGCGACGGCGACGCCGCGCCCGCCGCGCAGGGGCATTTCGTGCACGTCTACGTGGATCGCGCGACGCGCCGGCCGGTGAACCTGCCCGCCGCACTGCGCGCGGCGCTCGAACCTTTGTGGGTCGCCGGGCCGGCGGACTAGACGCGTGCAGTCGTTCATCATCACTCTGCTCAACGGCCTGAGCTTTGGGCTGTTGCTGTTCATGCTGTCGGCCGGGCTGACGCTGATCTTCAGCATGCTCGGCGTGCTCAACTTCGCGCATGCGAGCTTCTACATGCTCGGCGCGTACGTCGGTTTTTCGGTGGCGGCGCGCGCCGGTTTCTGGAGCGCGCTGGTAGTCGCGCCGCTCGTCGTCGGTCTGCTCGGCGCGGCGCTCGAGCGCTGGCTGCTGCGGCGCGTGCGCGGGCACGGTCATCTGCCCGAGCTGCTGCTGACGTTCGGCGCCGCGTATCTGCTCGGCGAACTCGTCAAGCTCGGCTGGGGACTCAGTCCGTTGTCGGCGAGGCTTCCGGCCGTGCTCGACGGTCCGCTGTTCTCACTGTACGGCGCGGTTTTCACGCGTTATCGCGCGTTCATGATGGCGGTGTCGCTCGCGATGCTCGCCGCGCTCGTCGCAATGCTACGGGTGTCGAAGACGGGCTTGATCGTGCGCGCCGCGCTCACGCATGCGCAGGCCGTCGAAGCGCTCGGCCACAACGTGCCGCGCGTGTTCACCGGCGTGTTCGCCGCCGGCACCGCGCTCGCCGCGCTGGCCGGCGTGATCGGCGCGCCGCTGTTCGTGATCGAGCCGGCGATGGCGGAGTCGCTCGGCTCGATCGTATTCGTCGTGGTCGTGATCGGCGGGCTCGGGTCGCTGAGCGGGGCGCTGGTCGCGTCGCTGCTGGTGGGGTGCGTGCAGACGCTGGCGGTCGCCAGCGATCTGTCGTTGGGCGACATGGTGGCGCTCGCCGGCGCGGTGCTGCCCCCGGAATGGGACGCGCTGACGCTCGCGCAAGTCGCGCCGCTGCTGCCGTACCTGCTGCTCGTCGCGATGCTGGCGATGAGGCCGCGCGGGCTGTTCGGACGGCGTGACGATCATGCATAGGCGGAGCGGGTCGTCAGATGCGGTGAAAGGCAGAGTGCCGCCTTGCAGGCCCGGCCGCGCGCTCGTGCCTTGGCTCGCGCTCGTCGCCTTTCTGGCCGTGCCGCCTTTCATCTGGCCGCACAGCTGGCTGTTCGCCTACCTTGCGCAAAGCGCGACGATGATCGTGTTCGCGCTGTCGTACAACCTGTTGCTCGGCGAGACCGGGCTACTGTCGTTCGGACATGCCGCCTATGCGGGGCTCGGCGCGCTGGTCGCCGCGCGCGTGCTCAACGCGACCGGCGTGCCGCTCGTGCTGCTGCCGTTGGTCGGCGGCATCGGCGGCGCGCTGTGCGGTGTGCTGTTCGGCTTTATCGCGACGCGCCGTGCCGGCACCGCGTTCGCGATGATCACGCTCGGTCTCGGCGAACTCGTCGTCGCGGCCGCGTGGACGCTGCCGGGTTGGTTCGGCGGCGAGGCGGGCGTCGCGATCGATCGCGCGAACGGGCCGCCGCTCGGCGGCTGGAACTTCGGTCCGGCGCGCGCGGCCTATGCGCTGATCGCGCTGTGGTGTGTCGTCGCGAGTGTCGCGATGTTTGCGCTGTCGCGCACGCCGTTCATGCGGCTCGCGAACGCGGTGCGCGACAACCCGGCGCGCGCGGCGGCGATCGGCTGCTATCCACGCCGGGTTCGCTATCGCGTGGTCGTGCTGTCGGCGTTTTTCGCGGGCATCGCGGGGACGCTCGGGCTGATCAATATCGAACTCGTGTCGACCGAGAGCGTCGGGATGATGCGCTCGGGCACGGTGCTGATCGCGACCGTGATCGGCGGCACGGCGGCGTTCTTCGGGCCGGTCGCGGGAGCGATCGTGCTGACGTTTTTCAGCGTGGCGGTCGCGAGTGTCACGCGGGCGTGGTTGTTCTATCTCGGGCTGTTCTTTGTCGTAGTCGTGATGGCCGCGCCGGACGGGCTTGCTGGCTTTGCGTCGCGGCAGGTGGCGCGGATTGCGGCCTATGGCTGGCGAGGTTGCCGGGGCGCCTATCTGTGGAGCGCGGCGGCGGGGCTGCTGTGGCTCGCGGCCATCGTGATCGCGGTGCAGTGGGCCTATGCGGCGCAGTTCGGGGCGGACGAAGGCGCGGCGTTTAGCGCATTGTTCGGCGCCGGTGCGGGTACTGATGTCACCGTCGCACCGACGCTGTCGCCGCTTCCTCTGGCGCTGACAGTCGTTGCGCTCGCTGCTTTGGCTACGTTGTCCACACGCCATGCGCTGCGCGCGCATGCACGCGTCACCGCGCACGCACGCGCGGCACGATCCTCTGGAGCCGCACGATGATCCCCGCACTCGCGCTCTACGGCATCGAAAAGCGTTTCGGCGCGACACCGATCCTGCGCGGCGTCGATCTCGCCATCGAACCCGGCGAGCGGCACGCGCTGATCGGCCCGAACGGCGCGGGCAAATCGACGCTGTTCAACCTGATCGGCGGCGGCGCGCGGCCGAGCGCGGGGCGTATCCATCTGTTCGGCGCGGACATCACGCGGCTCGCGCCGGCCGCGATCGCGCGCCGCGGCCTCGCGCGCAGCTTCCAGAGCACCAGCGTGTTCGCGCGGCTGTCCGTGTTCGATAACCTGCGCTGCGCGGCGCAGCTCGCCGAGCGCGATCGTACGCGCTGGTGGCAGCGTCTGACCGGCGCCGCCGCGATCGATGCGCGCGCTGCCGACGTGCTCGACGCGGTCGGCCTCGGCCCGCGCCGCGACGTCGCGGCCGGCACGCTCAGTTATGCGGAGCAGCGCGCGCTCGACCTCGGCATCGCGCTCGCGGGCGGCGCGCATACGCTGCTGCTCGACGAACCGACGGCGGGCATGAACCGCGCCGAGGCGGCGCGCGCGATCGAGCTGATCCGCGACACCACCGCGGGCCGCACGCTGCTGATGGTCGAGCACGACATGGACGCGGTATTCGCAATCGCCGATCGGATTTCGGTGCTGGTGCAGGGGCGCATCATCGCGAGTGGGTCGCCGCCCGCGATTCGCGCGGACGCGGCGGTCCAGGCCGCGTATCTGGGTGAGCGCTTCGATCCGGGCTCAGGCGCTCGGGCCGGTGACGAGCCGGACCACGGAGCAGGCCGATGAGAGCGCTGCTCGACATTCGCGACCTGAACGCGTGGTACGGCGCGAGCCAGGCGCTGCACGGCGTCACGCTGAGCATCGAGCCCGGCGAAGTGATCGCGCTGGTCGGCCGCAATGGCTCAGGCCGCTCGACGCTCGCACGCGCGATCATGGGCCTCGTGCGCTGCGAGGGCGAACTGCGTTTCGCGGGGCGCTCGCTCGCGGGTCTGCGCACGTTCGAGATCGCGCGGCTCGGGCTCGGCTACGTGGCCGAGCATCGCGATGTGTTCGCCGCGCTGAGTGTCCATGAAAACCTGCTGCTCGGGATTGCGCCAGTTGCCGCATCGCGTGCGCGCGGCCGCGCGCCGCGCTTCACGCTCGACGACGCGTATGCGCTGTTCCCGGTGCTCGCCGAGCGCAAGCGCACGCGTGCCGGCGCGCTGTCGGGCGGCGAGCAACAGATGCTCGCGCTCGCGCGGGCGCTGCTCGGAGACCCCGATCTGCTGCTGATCGACGAGCCCGGCGAAGGGCTCGCGAGTCTCGTGATGCGGCAGGTCGCCGATTGTCTGCGCGCGCTGCGCGAGCGTGGCGTCGCGATGTTGCTGATCGAGCAGAGGCTCGTGATTGCGCAGGACATCGCGAGCCGCGTCGCGGTGATGGGGCACGGCGAGATCGTGTTCGACGGCGCGCTTGCGTCGTTTCTCTCGCGTGACGATGTGATGCGCGAGTGGCTCGGGGTGGGTTGACGCACAGGCTCGCGCGCGCCTGGAGCGAGGCGGGGGCTACGCTTGGACACCCAACGCGTAGCGCGTCCCGGATGGTCAAGCATCCTTATTGATGATCCACTCGTGCGCCGGATCGTTATGGAAGTGCCAGACCCGCTGGCTACCGGCCATCACGTTCAGATAGTACGAGTCGTAGCCGTACGGCACGATGACCGGGTGATAGCCGCGCGGCACCATCACGACGTCGTGATCCTCGACGGCCATCGATTCGTCGATATCGCGCGAGTCGGTGTAGACGCGCTGAAACGCGAAGCCTTGCGGCGGATCGAGCCGGTGGTAATAGGTTTCTTCGAGCGAGCTTTCGTGCGGAATGTTGTCGGTGTCGTGCTTGTGCGGCGGATAGCTCGACGCGTGACCGCCCGGCGTTCTCACTTCGACCACCAGCAACGACTCGGCCGATTCGGTCTGCGGAAGAATGTCGCACACGTAGCGCGTATTCAGCGACTTGCCCCGCGTCGAGCGCTTCATCGACGCCGGCTCGATCAGCCGCGCCGGATATTCGCCCTTGGCCGGCGCGCTCGCGACACCAATTTCCGCGTCGCGGTTCGCGCGCACCGTCGCGCGCACGTTCGGCGGCAGATACACCGCATACGGCGCCGCGTCTTCGAACACGCTGTCGCGCGAACCGAGCGAACTCCACGTCCTATCCGGCGTTTCGATATCGACCGCGCCGCTCAGCACGACGATGCACGTTTCGCGCGCCGGCTCGAACACGTACACGAGTTCTTTCGCGCCGACCCGGTACGCGGCGAATCCTACATAGCGCCAGCAGGCCGACTGCGGCGTGACGCGCGCGATCGTCTGGCCTTCGCGCTCTGCCTTTACCAATAAGCTCATGCTGCCTCCTTGCCGAGCGGCGCATCGACGAGCGCCCGCAAAGTTCCGTACCCCTTCTGCGCATAATCGAACGACGGCGCGACCACTGGGTCCTGCTCCGCCTCGACGACGAGCCAGCCGCAATAACCATGCCGCTTCAGCCGGTCGATCAGCGCCGGAAAATTGACCGCGCCGTCGCCGGGCACCGTGAACGCGCCGGCGATCACCGCATCGAGAAAACTCCAGTTGCGATTGCGCGCGAGCTTCATCACGGCGGGGCGCACGTCCTTGCAGTGCACGTGACAAACGCGCGCGATGTGCTTGTCGAGCACGGCCACCGGATCGCCGCCCGCGAACGTGATGTGCCCGGCGTCGAACAGCAGGCCGACCGCGTCGCTGGTGCGCGCCATCAACTGATCGACGTCGGCTGGCGTTTCTACATACGCGCCCATGTGATGATGATAGGCGAGCCGAACGCCGCGGCTCAGCGTATAGCGCGCGAATTCATCGACGCGTGCCGCGTAATCGGCCCATTGCGCGTCGCTGAAAAAGCGCGGCCGTTGATACAGCGGGCGCGGCGCGCCCTGGATCGAATCGGCGACTTCGCCATACACCATCACCGTCGCGCCGTTTTGCGCGAGCAATTCCAGATGCGGGCGGACCGCGTCGATTTCTTCCGCGACGCTGCGTTTGGCCAATTGTCCCGAGTACCAGCCGGACACGAGCGCGAGGTCGTATTGCGCGAGCAGCGTTTTCAGCGCTTGCGGCTCGCGGGGAAACTTATTGCCGAGCTCGAAGCCCTGATAGCCGATCTGGCGGCCCTCGGTCAGCGCGACTTCGAGCGGCGTCTCGCCGCCGAGCGACGGCAGGTCGTCGTTCATCCACGATAGCGGATTGATGCCGATGCGTACGTCGAAAGCAGTCATGCCGAAGTCCTCATGGTTCTCAGTCTTGATCGGCGCCCTGTGGCGGCGAAGGCGGTGCGGAGGGCGCCGCGCGCGCGGCGAGCTGCGCGTCGTACTTCGCGCGGGCGTCGCGCACTTCGGTGCGCGTCGATACTTCGGGCACCGCGACTTCCCACCACCAGCCGCCGTCTTCGGTCGTGCGAGCCGGGTCGGTGTCGATGCTGATCACGTACGTGCCCTTGGCCGCGCGTGCGCGTTGCAGCGCCACTTCGAGTTCGGCGAGATTGCGCGCATGTTCGGCTTGCGCGCCGAGCGCGCGCGCATGCGCAGCGAAGTCGATGCGCGGCACGCCTTCCGGGCCGTGCGCGCAATCGTCGAGCAGATTGTTGAACGGTGCGCCGCCGCACGCCTGTTGCAGCCGGTTGATGCAGCCGAAGCCGCGATTGTCGAGCACGACGACGATCAGCTTCTTGCCGAGCATCACCGAGCTCGCGATCTCGCTGTTCATCATCAGATAGCTGCCGTCGCCGAGAATCACGATCACCTCGCGCTCGGGCCGCGCCAGCTTCACGCCGAGGCCGCCCGCGATCTCATAGCCCATGCACGAGTAGCCATATTCGACGTGATACGCGCCGGGCCGGCCCGCGCGCCACAGTTTGTGCAGCTCGGCGGGCAGCGTGCCGGCCGCGCAGACGACGATGTCGTCGGCCGGCGAGCGCGCGCTCGAACGCTGCACCGCGCCGATCACGTCGCCCTCGTAGGGCAGCACCGCGTCGCGTTGCGGCGCATGCGTGAGCGTTTGCACGGTGTCGCGCCAACTGGCCGCGAGCTTGTGCGCGCGCGCGGTCCACGCGCGCTCGGCGTGCCAGCCTTGCAGCGGCCCGGCGAGCGCATCGAGCGCGAGCTTCACATCGGCTTCGACGACGAAGCCGCGATGCTTGAGCGCGTCGAAGCCATTCGCGTTGATCGCGATCACGTCGGCTTGCGTGAACAGCGTGTTCGAGCCGGTCGTGAAGTCCTGCAGCCGCGTGCCGAGCGCGAGCACGCAATCGGCGTCATGCGCGAGCGCATTGGCGGCGGGCGACCCGGTCACGCCGAGCGCGCCCGCATTCAGCGGATCGTTCCACGCGAGCGAGCTTTTGCCGGCCTGCGTTTCCGCGACCGGCACGCCATGCGCGCTCGCGAAGCGGTGCAGCGCATCGGCCGCGCGGCTGTACAGCACGCCGCCGCCCGCGACGATCAGCGGCCGCTTCGCGTGCCGCAAGCGCGCGCACGCGGCGTCGAGATCGTCGCTACGCGGCGCGGGTGCATGAGAACGCACGACGCGCGGCGTGAAAAAGTCCTCCGGAAAGTCCCATGCCTGCGCCTGCACGTCCTGCGGCAACGCGAGCGTGACGGGGCCGCACGACGCGGCATCGGTCAGCACGCGGATCGCGCGCGGCAGCGCGCTCAGCAATTGCGCGGGCTGCACGATGCGATCGAAGTAGCGCGATAGCGGCTTGAACGCGTCGTTCGCGGATACGCCGCCGTCGTTGAAATCCTCGAGTTGCTGCAGTACCGGATCGGGCGCACGCGACACGAAGATATCGCCGGGCAGCAGCAGCACCGGCAGACGGTTCACGTGCGCGAGCGCTGCCGCGGTCAGCAGATTGGTCGCACCGGGGCCGATCGACGTCGTCACGGCCATCATGCGGCGGCGAAAGTGCGCCTTCGCATAGGCGATCGCACTATGCGCCATCGCCTGCTCGTTGTGCGCCCGGAACGTGGGCAGCGCGTCGCGATGCTGATACAGCGCCTCGCCGATGCCCGCGACGTTGCCGTGGCCGAAGATCGCGAACACGCCGCCGAACAGCGGTTCGACGCTGGTGCCGTCTTCGCTGGCGACGCGTTGCGCGGCCAGATAGCGCACCAGCGCCTGTGCCATCGTCAGGCGAATGGTGCCGCCGGTGCGGACGGGCGCTTGCGGTGCGCCGCTGGTGGATGGAGTGTCGTTATGCATGATGCCCTCGTTCATGCGGCCTGCTCCTGATGAGCGTGATGAGTTGTGCCATGCGCCGCCGGTTCGCCGCGCGCACTGCGCCACGCGGCGATCAGCGTTTCGAACGTGTGGCGCACGCGCACGATCAGTTCGTCATCGCCGATTTCGCCGGCGAGCCACGCATGGCTCGGTTCGTGAAAGATCGTGCGGCCGACCGTGAAGCCGCGGCACGTCGCCGCTTGTGCGGCCGCACGAAAGCCTTCGCTCAACTGCTCGACCGCGGCCGACAAGCCGAGCAGCACGACGCCGCGGCAATAGGGATCTCGCTCGGCGATCAGCGCGTCGATGGCCTGCCATTGCGCGGCGTCCATCGGTTCGAGCTTCCACCACTCGGGGTAGATGCCGAGGTTGTACAGGCGCTTCAACGCGCGATACACGATGTCCGGCCCCTGCGGCAGCGACGCATGCTTCGGCGGAATCACTTCGAGCAGCAGTTCGTGGCCGCTGGCCTGGGTCGCGTCATACAGCGCGCGCAGTTGCGCCTCCTGTTCGAGCCGCTGCTCGATCGGCTCATCCGGATGAAACTGCACGAGGCATTTGACGATGTGCTCCTGCGGCCACGCGATCAGCGTGGTGCCGATCGAGCGGCCATGATCGAACACCAGCGGCACGGAGTGGGGCAGCTCGACCGGACGGCCGATCCACCAGCCGCGGCCGGTCGCGGCATTCAGCGCGTCCTGACCATAGCGGTCGTCGATCAATACGCCGATGCGTCCCTGCAGGTTCAATGCGCGCTCGGTCTGCGCGACCGCTTCGACGAACAAGCCCTTCAGTCGGGCAATCCGCGCTTCCTCGGCGCCGGTCTGCTGCGCGAGTTCGAAGAACGGGTTGCGATGATCGAATGCGAAGCCGAGCACTTCGCGCCACGCTTTGCGCGCCGGCGACACGCGATGCAGTCTTGCGAGCTTCGCATCGCGATCCGGCCGGCGCATGCGCTGCGGATCGGCCTGCGCTTCACGCAGGAAGTAATCGAGCTCGGCCGGGGTCGGCATCGCGGGGGCGCAGCCGTGGCGTGATACGACCAGCGCGCCGCTCGCATTCGCGGCGCGCGCGCAGGCCTCGAGCGGCTGATCGCGCAGCCAGCCTGAGAGAAAGCCGGAAGCGAATGCGTCGCCTGCGCCGAGCACGTTCAGCACTTCGACTTCGACGCCGCCATGAATCGGCGCAGCGTCGAGCGATGCAGGCACCTCGCCGTCGATGATCTGACAGCCGAGCGGCCCGCGCTTTAGCACCAGCGTGGCCGGCGTCACCGCGCGCACCATCGCGAGCGCATCGCGCAGGTCGGTCTTGCCGCCGGCGATGCGAAACTCTTCCTCGGTGCCGATCACCAGATCGAACAGCGGCAGAATCCGCTGCAAATGCGTGCTGACGCCTTCGCTCGCGACGAAACGCGTCTCGCCGTCGGCCTTGCCCGTGAGCCCCCACAGCACCGGGCGGTAGTCGATGTCGAGCACGGTGCGCACGTCGTTGCGGCGCGCGTATTCGAGCGCGCGGCGGCTCGTGCGATCGACCTGTGCGGTGGAAAAGTGCGTGCCGGTGATCAGCAGCGCTTTCGACGACGCAATGAACGTCTCGTCGAAATCGGCCTCGTCGACCGCCATGTCCGCGCAGTTCTCGCGGTAGAAGATCAGCGGGAACGTGTCGCGGTCCTTCAGGCCGAGCAGTACGAGCGCGGTCAGCCGTTCGTGATCGACGCGCACGTGGCTCACGTCGCAGCCTTCCTTCGCGAGCGTTTCGGTCAGGAAGCGTCCCATGTGATCGTTGCCGACGCGCGCCAGCATGGCTGCGTCAAGCCCGAGCCGAGCGCAGCCGAACGCGATGTTCGCCGACGAGCCGCCGAGATACTTCGCGAAGCTCGACACGTCTTCGAGCCGCGCGCCGACCTGCTGCGCGTACAGATCGACGGCCAGCCGGCCGAGGCACACGATGTCGCGGGCGCGCCCCGGCGCGAACCGGCTGCCCGCTGCGTTAGCGCTGGAGGTGCTGGAGTGAGCCATGAATAGTCCTGAGTAACAGTGCGCGGTGAGTGCGCGGTAGCCGGCCTGGCGAAACCCGTCGAGGCCGGTCGCACCGCGCAAATCGGTCAGATCGTCGCGCCTTCGAGTTCGCCGATCATCTTCTGCATCTCGGCGCCGCCGGCCATCATGTCGAGCACTTCGTCCTTGCTGATCGTCTGTTTGGTGAACGTGCCGAGCGAGCGGCCGCGATTGAGCAGCGTGAACGAATCGCCGATCGGATACGCGTGGTGCACGTTGTGGGTGATGAAGATCACCGAGATGCCTTTGGCACGCGCCTTATGGATCAGCTTCAGCACGTTGAAGCTCTGCTTGACGCCGAGCGCGGCCGTCGGTTCGTCGAGAATCAGCACGCGCGCGCCGAAGTGAATCGCACGCGCGATGGCGAGGCATTGACGCTCGCCGCCCGACATCGTGCCGATCGGCTGATGCGGGTCGCGCACGTTGATGCCCATTTCGGCGAGCTTGTCGCGCGCCGTGGTGGCGCAGGTTTCGAGGTCCATTACGTTCAGAAAGCCGAACAGCTTTTTCTGCGGTTCGCGGCCCATGAAGAAATTGCGCGCGACCGAGAGCAGCGGCACCAGCGCGAGATCCTGATAGACGGTTGCGATGCCGAGATCGAGCGCGTCTTTCGGCGACGTGAAATGCACTGGTTTGCCGTCCACCCGGTAGGTGCCTTTGCTCGGCTGATACACGCCCGCGAGCGTCTTGATCAGCGTCGATTTGCCGGCGCCGTTGTCGCCGAGCAGGCAATGCACTTCACCGCGTTTGAGCCGCAGCGTGATGTCGTTCAGCGCGATGATGTTGCCGAAATAACGGCTGACGTTTTCGAGCGACAGGATGATGTCGTCCGGGTTCTGTTCGGGGGTGCTCATCGTGAACCTCCGTCTAGCGCGATGCCGCGACGCGGCCGCGCACGTAGTGGTTGAACAGCACGGCGAACAGCAGCATCACGCCGAGGAACACGCGGAACCAGTCGGAATCGACGTTGGTGTACGTGATGCCGATCTGCACGACGCCGAAGATCAGCGCGCCGAAGCAGGCGCCGACCACCGAGCCGTAGCCGCCCGTCAGCAGCGTACCGCCGATCACCGCGGCGATGATCGCCTCGAACTCCGCCTGCAAACCACGGTCCGCCGCGGCCGAACCGATATCGCACACCTGCAGCACCGCATACAGCGCCGAGCAGAACGCAGTCAGTACGAACAGCGAGATCTTCACGCGACGCACCGGCACGCCGACGTTCTTGGCCGCGTTGGCATCGCCGCCGACCGCGAAAATCCAGTTGCCGAAGCGCGTCTTCGCGAGCGTGAACGCGCAGACCACGGCGAGCACGAACCACCACAGCAGCACCTTGGGAATGCCCGGCACGAGCGGCGCGCCGTTGTCGAGCATCTTCACGAGACCGAGGTGGCCGAGCCATACGAACAGACCTCGGAACGCGACGCCCTGGAAGAACGTGTGCGCGAACCAGTCCTGACGCGCGACGTCGCCGACACCGGAGATGATCGTGCGATCGGCGAACATCACCGACAGCGCGAGCGTGAGGCCGCGCAGAATGAACAGAAACGCGAGCGTGACGATGAACGACGGCAGGCGCGTGCGCATCACCAGATAGCCGTTGAGCGCGCCGAGCAACATCGAGCCGACGAACGCGAACACGATCGCAAGCCAGATCGGCCAGTGGAAGTACATGGTCGGCAGCGCGACCATCATGCCGGCAAAACCGATCATCGAGCCGATCGACAGATCGAACTCGCCGGCGATCATCAGCAGGCATGCGCCGACCGAGATCAGACCGAGATAGGCGGCGACCTGCGACCAGTTCATCACGCCGTCGAGGTTGAACATCCCCGAGTTGCCGGCGGCCAGGCCGAACACGATGAACACCATCACGGTGCCGGCGAGCGCCGCGAATTCCGGTCGGCCGAGCAGATGGCGGAACCAGGATTCCTCGCGCACGCGTTCGTCGACGGCAGCGGCTTGCGAGGCGCTCGTCGCGGCAGACTGCGCCGGGTCCTGAGGATCGGTCGGCGGTTGCTTGCGGTGATGGGGATGAAACAGGTCGGCGACACCCATTGAAGCTCTCCTTGATACGCCCGCGACCGGCGAGTCGGCGCAATGCCTTGGGCGTTTGCGAATCCGTTGGGCGGCATATCCGCTGGGCGGCATAACCGCTGGGCGGCATATCCGCTGAGCGGGCGAGTGCCGGCAAGACGCAATGCGTCCCGCCGGTCACTGCCTTTTCAACCTTGCCGCTGGCGCGGCGGCTTGATCGCGCGATGCGATGCGATGCCGCCCGTTCAGCGGTACTGACCCGCGTACTTCAGCACCTTGTCGACATTTTCTTTGGTAATGAAGCCCGGACCCGAGCCGATATTGCGCGGCCCATACGACGGTGCGAGCCCATAGGTCGCGAGACGCTCCTTGAACTTCGGATTCGCCTGCAGGACCTCGCGGATCTTCACGGGATCGGTGGTGTTGTTCTTCTTCGCGATCGCCAGCACGGCGACCGGGATATAGCCCTGCAAGTACGGTTGCTGGTCGATCGCGAACTGGATCGTGCCGTCCTGGATGCCCTTCGCGATGTCGCTATCGAAGTCGAAGGTCGCGAACCAGATCTTGCCGGCGACGCCCATCTGCTGCAGCGCCTTCAAGGTCGGGTCGGCCGACAGCGGACCGAGCGTCAGCACCGCCTGGGTATCCGGATGATTGCGCAGGAACGCGCTGACCTTCGACTGCACGCCGGTCGGGTCCTGGCCCACGTCGAGCGTCGAGGTCTTGAAGTTGGCGCCGATCGCTTCGGCGAAACCGCGGCAGCGTTCGAACGAAGCCGGGTTCGTCGCGTAGTGGTTCACGCAGAGGAACGACTTGATGCCGGCGGCCTTGGCCTTTTCGCCGGCGGCTTTGCCGGCCGCGAATTCGGGCTGGCCGACGTGCATGATCGCGCCGAGCTTCGCGCTTTGCTCCTCGGTGCCCGAATTGATGGTGACGAGCGGAATGTGTTTCTCGGTGACCTTCCCGATCGAACTTTTCAGCACGTCGAAATCGGCGATCGATACGATCACGCCGTCATAGTTGCGTGCGGCCGCCTGTTCGACGAGACGCGCCATGTCGGCGATGTCGCCGTTCGGCGGGTTGCGGTAGTCGGTCTGAACGTTGAAGTCTTCGTCGGCCTGCTTGATCGCGTTCTTGATCGTGTTCCACCACGAGTCCGAATCCGGCGCGTGGCTGACCAGCACGAAGTGAGCGTCCGCCGCGCGGGCGGCCGAGGCCGCGCCGAATCCCGTCGCCAACGTCAACGCCGTCACCAGAATCCTGAGCGTTGCCTTGCCTCTGCAAAGTCTCATTGTCTCCACCTTTCTCGGTCTGTCGTTCGTTATTGAGGGAGCGCCTGGCGGGTGGCTTGCAATTCGGATGACCCACACAACGAGGCCGAAGCGCCATCGCTCACGACCAAGAGTAGGTCATCTTCCGAAGCCTTGCAAAGAAAATTTCATGACAAATAAAAATGGAAAATACGTTCCATTTGACGGGGCGGCCGCCTATACTCGGCAACGTCGGATGCATGTTGCGGCGGGCCGCGGGCGCGTCTGTCGCATTGCAGGAAACCCCGAGAGGCAGTCATGGCGGAACAGATCACCGAAGAAGCGTTGCCGAGCGTCGACGAATTGATGCAGCGCATCGCGGATACCTACGAGTCGCTGCCGCGGCAGTTGAAGAGCGTGGCGACGTATATCGAGCAGCATCGCTCGAGCGTGATGATGGATCGCACCAGCGATATCGCCGCGAGTTGCGGCGTGCACCCGTCGGCGGTCGTGCGCTTTGCGCAGCGGTTCGGCTTTTCCGGGTTTTCCGATCTGCAGGCGGTGTTTCGTCAGGCGTATACGGGGCAGGGCGTGTCGTCGTCGAGCTATCAGCAGCGCATCCGCAAGCTGATCGACGAGAAGCCCGGCACGCTGTCGGGCGGCGCGGTCGCGCGCGAGTTCATCGCCGCGTCGCGCGGCGGCCTCGAAGAACTCGAAGCGGGTCTCGACGACAAGCAGTTCGACGCCGCCGTGAAGATGCTGCAGCAGGCCGACAACATCTACGTGATCGGCGTGCGGCGCTCGTTTCCGGTCGCGAGCTACATCGTCTATGCGTTGCAGCACACGCACAAGCGCGTGCATCTGGTGTCCGGCTTCGGCGGCATGTATCGCGAGCAGATTCGCAGCGTCAGGAAGGGCGACGTGGTGATTGCGATCAGCTTTGCGCCGTACGGCAAGGAGACGCAGTACTGTCTGCGCGTCGCGCATCATCATCAGGCGAAGACGCTCGTCATTACGGATAGCCAGCTATCGCCGCTCGCGCGCTACGCGAGCACGCAACTCTACGTGAAAGAGGGCAGCGCGTTCGCGTTTCGCTCGCTGACCAGCACGATCTGCCTGTGCCAGGCGCTCTTCATCGCGCTCGCGTACAAGCTCGAACTGAACGTTGAAGAATCCAACGACCCTGGAGGCTACGATGACTGACGCGGTAAGCACGATCGACGTCGCGGTATTCGGCGCGGGACGCATCGGCAAGATCCATGCGGCGAATCTCGCGCGGCAGCCCGGCGTGCGGCTCAAATACGTGGTCGACGTGAATCGCGAAGCGGCCGCCGCGCTCGCCGCGCAGCATGGCGCGCAGGTCGCGGATATCGACGGCGCGATCGGCGACGCTTCGATTGGCGCGACCGTGATCTGTTCGAGCACCGACACGCATGCGGACCTGATCGTCAAATCGGCCGCGCAGAACAAGCACGTGTTCTGCGAGAAGCCGGTCGATCTCACGCTGGAGCGCGCGCGGATGTGCGCGCAAGCCGTGGCGCGCGCGGGTGTGGTGTGCATGATCGGCTTTCAGCGGCGCTTCGATCCGACGTTTGCCGCATTGAAAGCGCGCCTCGACGCGGGCGAGATCGGCACACCCGAGATGCTCGTCGTCACGAGCCGCGATCCTGGCGCGCCGCCGGTCGACTACATCCGGCGCTCCGGCGGCATCTTCAAAGACATGCTGATTCACGACTTCGACGTCTGCCGCTGGATTCTCGACGACGAAGCCGACACGCTGCACGCGACCGGCAGCTGCCTCACCGACCCCGCGATCGCCGACGCGGGCGACATCGATTCGACCGCGGTGACGATCCGCACGAAGCGCGGCCGCCTGTGCCAGATCAACACCACGCGGCGCGCCGCATACGGCTACGACCAGCGCTTCGAAGTGCTCGGCAGCACCGGCATGCTGCAAGCGGGCAACATCCGGCCGACCGAAGTCACCGCGTACTCGGAAACGAAGGTATCGACCGACGTGCCCGAGGCGTTCTTTCTCGAACGCTATCGCGCGGCGTACGCGCTCGAAATCGCGCATTTCTTCGACGCGGTCACGCACGGCAAGCCGGTGCGCACGACCGTCGCCGATGGCCTCAAAGCGCTCGAACTCGCGGAAGCCGCGACGCGTTCATGGCGCGAGGGCCGCGCGGTCAAACTCGGCGAGGCCGCGTGATGAAGCCCGCCACGAAGCGCTTGCGGATCGGCGTGGTGGGCCTTGGGCGGCTTGGCAAGCGGCATGCGGAGAATCTCGCGTATCGCGTGCCGGGTGCGACGCTCGCGGCCGCGTGCAGTCCGCTCGAAGAGGAACTTGCGTGGGCGCGCGATGCGCTACCCGAGCCGCGTGTTTACGCCGATTACGCGGACCTGCTCGCCGATCCGCAGCTCGACGCGGTATGGCTCGTCACACCGTCGTCGCTGCACGCGCAGCAGATCGTCGACGCATTGCGCGCCGGCAAGCACGTGTTCTGCGAAAAGCCGCTGTCGCTCGATGTCGCCGAATGCGAGCGCGTGCTGGCCGAAGCGGCGCGCTATCCGCATCTGCAAGCGACGCTCGGCTTCATGCGCCGCTTCGATCCGAGCTACCGCGACGCGTTCGATAAAATCGCCGCCGGCCAGATCGGCCGGCCGTTCCTCGTGCGCTCGCAGACCACCGATAAAAACGACAACGACGGTTTCTTCGTGCGCTTCGCGGCCACCTCGGGCGGCATCTTTCTCGACTGCACGGTGCACGACATCGACGTCGCCCGCTGGCTGCTCGGCAAGCCGCGCGCGACGCGCGTGTTCGCGGCGGGCACGATTGCGTTGCACGAGGGCCTGCGCGAATTCGGCGACGTCGACAACGGCGTTGCGATCTGCGAATTCGAGGGCGGCAAGCTCGCGATGTTCTACGCGTCGCGCACGCAGGCGCACGGCAACGATACGCATAGCGAAGTGATCGGCACCGCGGGCGCATTGACGATCGGCCGCAATCCGCGCGCGAACCGCGTCGAGATCTATGACGCGACCGGCATCCGCAACGAATGCACGCCCAACTTTTTCGACCGCTTCGAGGACGCGTTTCTGCACGAGGCACGCGCGTTCGTCGCATCGGTGCAGAAAGGGCCGGGGAACGGTGATGCGGCACGGAGTGGCGCGACGCTCGCCGATGCGCTCGAAGCGACGCGTATCGGCGTCGCGCTGCGCGAGTCGCTGCAAAGCGGCGGGGCGGTGACGCTGTAGCGGTGTGTGCTGCCCGGCGCCGCCGCGCCGCCTGCTGTAGAATTTGACCCTCTGTCCGGCGTCGTCAGCGACGCCTCGTCCCGAAGGTCATCGTCGATGCAAATTCAGATTCACAAGGAAGTCGATGCGCGCGGGCTCATGTGCCCGCTGCCCATCCTGCGCGCCAAAAAAGCGCTCGCCGACATGGAAAGCGGCCAGATTCTCAAGGTGCTCGCCACCGATCCGGGCTCGCAGCGCGATTTCGCCGCATTCGCGAAGCAGACCGGCAACGAGATCGTCGAAAGCTCGGCGCACGACAAGGTATTTACGTTTCTGATGCGGCGCCGTTGAGCAGCATCCGGTAAAACTGTCCGTCCGATGTAAAAAAGAAGGCGCTCTCCCCATTATTCGGGGTACAGCGCCTTCTTCGTTTCAGCCTGACCTTGGCGTCAGCCTTCGAGCACCGGCGAGCGGGTACGCAGATACTCTTCGAAATCGGAGGCCACTTCCGGGTGGCGCAGCGCGAACTCGACGGTCGCCTTCAGGTAGCCGAGCTTGCTGCCGCAGTCGAAACGCGTGCCGTGATACTTGTACGCGAGCACCTGTTCATCGGCGAGCAGAGACTGGATCGCGTCCGTCAGTTGCAACTCACCGCCCGCGCCCGGTTTAATCGAGCGCAGGTGATCGAAGATGCGCGGCTTCAGCACATAGCGGCCGACCACGCCGAGGTTCGACGGCGCCACGCTCGGCTCCGGCTTTTCGACGATGCCCGACATCTTGATGATCGAATCTTCCCATTCCTTGCCATCGACGATGCCGTACGACTTCGTGTCCTGCGGGGGGATCTCTTCCACGCCGATCACCGAGCTGTGATAGTGATCGAACACCTCGATCATCTGCGTCATCACGGGCGGTGTGCCGTACAACAGGTCGTCTGCAAGAATCACGGCAAACGGGTTGTCGCCGACCAGCTTCTCCGCGCACAGCACCGCGTGGCCGAGGCCCAGCGCTTCCGCCTGGCGCACGTAGAAGCAGTCGACGTGGCTCGGCTTGATGCTACGCACGAGTTCGAGCAGCTTGTCCTTGCCGCGTGCTTCGAGTTCGGCCTCGATCTCATAGGACTTGTCGAAATGGTCTTCGATCGCGCGCTTGCTGCGGCCCGTGACGAAGATCATTTCGGTGATGCCGGCCGCCATGGCCTCTTCGACCGCGTACTGAATCAGCGGCTTGTCGACGATCGGCAACATCTCCTTCGGGCTAGCCTTCGTGGCGGGGAGGAAGCGGGTGCCAAGACCTGCTACCGGAAAAACCGCCTTCGTAACTTTTAGCATGTGAATACCCTGAGTCCTCTGGTTAAATCCTTGCCCGCCGTTGAGGACGGCGGGCGCGTCGATCAGGCCGGCAAGCGAGCCAGTTGGGCTTTCAGTTTGCCGACGGTGGCTTCGAAATCGGCCAGCCGCTTCTGCTCCTGTTCCACGACCGCCGCCGGCGCCTTCGCGACGAACGCCTGATTTTGCAGCTTACCGTTGCATTTCACGATTTCGGCGCTCAACCGCGTGATCTCCTTCGACAGGCGTTCGCGTTCGACCGCCGCATCGATTTCGACCTTCAAAACGAGCTTATCCGTTCCTACGATAGCAATTGGCGCGCCATCCGCCTGAGCATCGAGCGCGGCCTCGTCGGCGATGATCTGCACCTCGGACAGACGCGCAAGCGCCTGAGCATAAGGCGCGAAAGTACGAAGACGCTCCGCGTTGCCGGTGGCGAGCAACGGCACCTTCACCGCCGGCGACAAATTCATTTCGCCGCGCAGATTCCGGCATGCATCGATCACCGCTTTGAGGTCGCTCGCCCACTTCTCGGCGTCTTCATCGAGCTTCGAAGGCTCCGCGATGGGGTACTGCTGCACCATGATGGACGCCTCGCCCTCGGCCTTGCCTTCCGGGTAGCGTCCCGCGAGCGGCGCCACTTTCTGCCACAGCGCTTCGGTGATGAACGGGATCACCGGATGCGCGAGGCGCAGCACCGTTTCGAGCACACGCAAAAGCGTGCGACGCGTGGCACGCTGCTGGTTCGGCTGCCCCGTCTGGATCTGCACCTTGGCGAGCTCGACGTACCAGTCACAATATTCGTCCCAGACGAACTTGTATATGGCGTTGGCCACATTATCAAAACGATAGTCCGAAAAGCCCTTGGTGACTTCCGCTTCGACGCGCTGAAGTTGCGACACGATCCAGCGGTCGGCCTGCGAGAAATGCAACTGGCCTTCTGGCCCGCATTCGCCACATTGCGCCGGTTGGCCGAAACCGCAGTCATGGCCTTCGCAGTTCATCAGCACGAAGCGGGTGGCGTTCCACAGCTTGTTGCAGAAGTTGCGATAGCCTTCGCAGCGCGCAAGGTCGAAATTGACGTTGCGGCCGAGCGTGGCCATCGACGCCATCGTGAAGCGCAGCGCGTCGGTGCCGAACGCCGGAATGCCGTCCGGAAACTCCTTGCGGGTCTTCTTCTCGATCGACGCGGCCTGCTTCGGATTCATCAGGCCGGTGGTGCGTTTTGCGACGAGCGCGTCGAGGTCGATGCCATCGACGATATCGATCGGGTCGAGCGTGTTGCCCTTGCTCTTCGACATCTTCTGGCCTTCGGCGTCGCGCACGAGGCCGTGCACGTAGACCGTGTCGAACGGCACTTTGCCCGTGAAGTGCGTGGTCATCATGACCATGCGCGCGACCCAGAAGAAGATGATGTCGAAGCCGGTGACGAGCACCGACGACGGCATGAAGTGCTTCAGTTCTTCCGTTTCGTTCGGCCAGCCGAGCGACGAGAACGGCACCAGAGCCGACGAGAACCACGTGTCGAGCACGTCTTCGTCGCGCTTCAACGCGCCCGAGTAACCGGCAGCGGTGGCCTTCGCGCGCGCATCTTCTTCGGTCTTCGCGACGAACACCTCGCCGTTCTCGCCGTACCACGCCGGAATCTGATGCCCCCACCACAGCTGACGCGAGATGCACCAGTCCTGGATGTTTTCGAGCCACTGGTAGTACGTGGTGGTCCAGTTCTCCGGCACGAATTTGATCTGGCCGCGGCGGACCACGTCCAGCGCGGTTTCGGCGATCGACTTGCCGGGATTGAACGTGCCTTCGGGCGCCGGCTTGCTCATCGCGACGAACCACTGGTCGGTCAGCATCGGCTCGATCACGACGCCGGTGCGGTCGCCGCGCGGCACCATCAACTTGTGCGGCTTGACCGATTCGAGCGCGCCGAGCGCTTCGAGATCGGTGACCACCAGCTTGCGGGCTTCGAAACGGTCGAGGCCGCGGTATTTTTCGGGTGCGTTGTCGTTGATTCTCGCGTCGAGCGTGAGGATTTCGATCTGCGGCAGCTTGTGACGCAGGCCGACCTGGTAGTCGTTGAAATCGTGCGCGGGCGTGACCTTGACGACGCCGGTGCCGAATTCGCGGTCGACGTAATCGTCGGCGATGATCGGCACTTCGCGGTTCGACAGCGGCAGCGTGACGGTCTTGCCGATCAGGTGCGCGTAGCGCTCGTCTTCCGGGTGCACCATCACGGCGGTATCGCCGAGCATGGTTTCCGGACGGGTGGTGGCGACGGTCAGATGGCCCGAGCCGTCGGTCAACGGATAGTGGATGTGCCACAGGTGGCCGTTTTCTTCCTCGCTGACCACTTCGAGGTCGGATACGGCGGTGAGCAGCACGGGGTCCCAGTTCACGAGGCGCTTGCCGCGATAGATCAGGCCCTGTTCATACAGACGCACGAACACGTCGCGCACGGCGGCCGACATCTTGTCGTCCATCGTGAAGTATTCGCGCGACCAGTCGATCGACGCACCGAGACGACGCACCTGATTGGTGATGGTCGAGCCGGACTGCTGCTTCCACTCCCACACGCGTTCGACGAATTTTTCACGGCCGAGGTCGTGGCGCGACACGCCTTGTGCGTCGAGCTGACGTTCGACGACGATCTGCGTGGCGATGCCCGCGTGGTCGGTACCCGGCACCCACAGCGTGTTTTCGCCGAGCATGCGGTGATAGCGGGTGAGACCGTCCATGATGGTCTGGTTGAACGCGTGGCCCATGTGCAGCGTGCCCGTGACGTTCGGCGGCGGCAGCTGGATCGAGAAATCCTTGCGGTTCGCGTCGAAGGAGGGCGCGGCGTAGGCGCGCTTTTCCCATTCAGGGCCCCAGTGGGCTTCGATGGTGTGGGGTTCGAAGCTTTTTGCAAGCGTCGAGGTCGGGTCGCTCGGGGTGTCGCTCATGTTTCTGGTTTAAAGGCTGGATTTTGGAGGCGGAGAATGGTTGATTATAGCTGGCGAGCACTTTTTGCCTGCCGGCGGGTTGGTTTGTCGTTGTTCTGGCTTTTTTGGCCTTTCCTTGCTGGCTTGTCGGTCTATTGGCGTTGCCCCTGTGCGGGGCATTTGCATGCATCGTATAGCTGGTCTATAACAGCGCATATCGTTATAAATCAATGACTTAACCATGTATAGCAACGCGATGCAGCGTAGTTCAGCGTATCGCGTTTTCCCCACGGATTCCCCACGACGACCGTCGTGGGGCGACATCTTGACAGGGGTACACCAGATGAAAAGGACCAACCTCACCCGCGAACTGCTCGACTCGATCCGCAAGGCGGGACCGGGCGGCAGGCACCGCGAGATAGCCGACCTTCAGAAGGGGTTCGGCGTACGGATCACGCCGAACGGCGCAATCAGCTTCTACTACCGCTACACCGGCGCAAACGGCAAGCACCGGCGCTACACGATCGGCGCCTATCCGGGCATGACGGTCTCCGATGCCCGCCGGCGCGCGCTGGAACTGACGCAGGAAGTCGAACATTCAAGCGATTCAGCTACCGAGCTGCTGCGCAAGCGCGAACGCGCGCACCGCACCGAACAGGCCGCGAAGATCGTCCCGACGATCGGCGAATTCATCGACGACCATTATGCCAGGCGACTGCGTGCGACCGTCAGGACCGCAGAGCGGACCATCGTCGAGTTGCGCAAGCTCGGCGAAACCTTTCCCGGCGTGATGAACCGGATCAGCGTCGGGCAGATTCTCGACTGGGTCTATGTGGAACTGGAGCGGGAGGTCGGCGAGGATCGCACCATCCGCCCGGCTACCGTCAGGCGCAGGCTGACCGCTTTGCGCGGCCTGTTCACGCACGCCGTCAGGCTGGAGTTCATCGGGGCGAACCCGGTTGCCCAGGTGATGAACGACCACCCGGCGCTGTTCGATGAAGGCGAAGGCCGCGACCAGTGGCTGCGTGCCGATATGGAAGTCCGCCTGCGCGCGGCGCTCGATGCGCGTGAGGCGCGGATGCGCGCAAGTCACCCACAGATCGACGCGGACCCGCGCTACGACGTGGTGTATGGTCCCGATGCGGTCTATATGGACCACGTCAAGCCTGCGGTGCTGGTCGCGCTCGGCACCGGCCTGCGTCGCGCCGAACAGATGCAGCTTCAGTGGCCCGACATCGACTTCGACAACGAGCGCATCCGGGTCCGCAAGGCGACCAGCAAGGGCGACCGCACGCGCTACGTGCCGATGTGCGATGAGGTCATCGAGGCACTGAAGGCCTGGAAGGCGCAGACCTGCTGCGGGCCCGTGCAGCCGATCCTGGTCTTCGGTAACGCGCTCGGCGAGGTGCGCCGCGAGGTCAGGCCGTACCGGCATGTGCTTGCCGAGGCGAAGATAGACGGTTTCACCTGGCACGATCTGCGGCACAGCTTCGCAACCCGACTCGCGCAGCACGGCGTGCCGATCGAGCGCATCAGCAAATGGCTGGGACACAGGAACATCCAGCAGACGATGCGCTACGCGCACCATTGCCCGGACCAGCAGCGCGACCACATCCGCGCGCTGGATCGCGCGAGTGCTGCGGCGGCGCTCGCCGCGCAGGCTGCCGCGTAAGCAGATAGCACGAATTTTCCTCAAACCGGCCCCTGCAATGCAGGGGCGTTCTTTTCCCCAAGATTCTGATTGACACGGAATGCATCGGGTTGAGTTCGCCTGATGCGTCCATGTTCCAGTGGGATCACGCGACAAACAGGAAGGACGTTCCTGGCGCGCTCAGGCGCGTTGCACGCCTGACGGCTACTCTACGCGCATCGACACGGCCATACGTCGCAGGAGCGCTCTCATGTCCACCTCGATTCGCACCACTGCCCGCCCGCCAGAACTCGATGCAATGTCGATTCCCGAGTTCTGTTCGCGTTACTTGATCAGCGAAACCTTCTATCGTGTCCTGCGCCGCAAGGGCCTGGGGCCGCGCGAACTGCGGCTGTCGCGCCGTCGCGTGCTGATTACCGTCCGGTCGGCCCGCGAGTGGGAAAACTTGTTTGAAGAGCGCAAAGCTGCCGCCGATGCGGCGCAGGCTCACGAGACGAGCGCCTAGCGGGCTTGCGCGAACCTGCCGCCAGGGTAGGTCGCAGCTGATCTGCTCGCCCGCCTCGTCGCGAACCCGGCCTGACTGACGGCGGATGCAGCCTCGAAGTATCATTCCAGATCATCGCGTAACCGCGCTCCTACCGGATTGCGGTCGTGCATGCGAGCGGCCCCGATCAGCCGAATCTGGTCGACCCATGGTCGCCGGGTTTTTCCGTTTCGCTGCGATCTGGCTACGCCGATGCGTACTGATGCGGTATGACAGGTTGCCCTGTCCGTCATGACCGCGAGGCACACAGGGCCATGCCGCGGATCAGCCGATGAACAGGTTCAAGAAATGGTACTCAGTGAGCGAGGCCGCCGCATTGCTGCGTCAGGTCTTCGAAGAAGCGGTCACTGAGCGGGATGTGCTGGAACGGGTCAACACGGGCGAGCTGGGCGCATGGCTTGATGCCACTGGCTGCTATGCGGTGGAGGTCGCCTACGTGTGCTTCTACTATCCGGACCCAACGCGCAATCCGCTCTTTCCGTGTGTGCAAAACCCTCAGGTCGAACAGCTCGAGGCGATGCGATGCGGAGACGAGGGGCTGCTTGAGGTCAACGACACTGTCGAAGTGCTGACCGGCCACTACCGGCTCGCAAAGCTGACAAGGGACGACATTCTGTACTTTCCCGGTCCGGAGAAAGCGTCGATCCATTTTGCTCATGGCTTTCTTGTCCATGCGGACGACGGCGAAACGATCCTCAAGATCGTGCGGCGGCTCCCGGGCGCCAGTCCCGATTCCTGGAACGCTTGCGATTTTTTCGCGGATATTGAGACACCCGCGCCGAGCGCGGATTTGCGGATTGCCGCTGAAGACCTTCACGCGATCATCAGATCGCCTCAACCCGCTGATCAGACAGGGACGCGTGAGCGGGAGACGCTGCTCAGGCAACTCGGCGCGCTCGCCTTGCTCCTGTCGGCAAGAGCCAGTCTCTACAGGCGCGGCGACAGGCCGAACGCCAGACAGGTCGCTGCCGCCGTTGCCGACATGGCCGACGCGCTGCCCGACGCCGACAGACATGGGCTAAGTTCCGCCAATATCCGCAAGAACATCAGCGAGGGCGTGTCGCTGCTCGAACGCGGGGAAACTGGCTAGCTGGCAACGGGGTTGGCTAGCTGGCCATTCACAACGGAATCCAGCAATACTATTTGTATCGCCCAGTGCTTTTTCAAGTAAGTGCGGCGCGATACCTGTCAGGGTCGATCGTATCGCGCCGTTCGGGAGCGATACACCATGCCAGAAGCCACTTTCCGCGACGTGCTGCGAAACTTTGATGCCTTGCCCGATGCCGCCTGGGTCGACGTCAATGTGGTGGCCGCGCTTTACGGCTGTTCGGTCCCGACCGCCTGGCGGCGTTCGAGGCTCGGCGCGATTCCCAGACCCCGCAAGTTCTACGGCTCGACGCGCTGGCACGTCGGGACACTCAGGATTGCCCTGTCGCCTGTGATTGCCTCAGACGCATGTGCCGGAAGTGATCGCCATGCCGCAAGCGCACCCGTTCCGCCGCAGGGAGGCTGATCATGATCCGTCATCCCTGTCAGGAGATGAGCGTGCGAGTCACCGCTGGCCAGTATGCGGGCGCTGTCGGCAAGATCGTTCGCCTGTTGCCCAACTATGGCAAACATGGTTTCGCGGAAGTCGAGATGAAGTTTCACGACTCGCGAAAGACGTTCACGGATCTGCTGCCGTGCCAGTACCTGTCCTATCCCGGCGATCACGGTGTGGACCCGGCAGGAGGCATGGGATGAACGTCGCAAATGAAAGCGCCCGGGTGGCACCGGGCGCGGATACTGCATCGGATGGAAAGCCGAACGCACCGGACGGCGCGTGTCCACAGAATATGTCGCGGGGCGCAAGGCTGCAAGCACTCTCTGCGCTTGAAGCTGAAGCGGTCCGGCTTGACGCTGCAGCCGCTCATTTTCTCGGCAATGGCCGTGTAACACGTGCCATTGACAGGCGTGCGAAGGATGCACGGATCGCGGCGCCGTTCGACTCGATGCCCCCGCATCTGGCTGGCGAAATCGCCGCGTCAGTTGACCTGAACGAGGACGCCCTTGCTGTTGTCTTTGCGAGTGCCTATGAGAACCGCCTGCTCTATGACGTCCGGCACGGGGCATGGTACTCATGGGAGGACACGCACTGGCGGCAGGACGAGGGGGCGCGCGTGACACGGCAGATGATTCGCAGGCAACTGCGCAAACTCTGCCGTAACGCACCGCCGCGCTGGCTGTCTGTGCGCGTGGTGGATGCGATAGAGAAGCTGGCCCGCACTGATCCGCGCCTGTGTCCCACTGGACCATTCGACTGTAATCCGTGGATCATAGGTACGCCTGCGGGGGTGGTCGATCTGCGCGATGGCACGAAGAGGAAGGCACAACCGGGCGACATGATCAGCCGGCTTGTCGCGACGGTTCCGGCATTCGACACAACCCGTCCGCACTGGCTCGCCTTTCTCGATGTCTGCACGCAGGGCGACACGGATATGGTGGCGTTCCTGCAACTGCTCTGTGGATATGCGCTTACCGGCTCGTCGCAGCATGAACTGGTGTTCATGCTGTATGGACCTGGCGCGAACGGCAAGTCAACGTTTCTACGCGTTCTGCGTGAAGTCCTGGGTGATTACTTCATCGCGCTGCCCGTTGAGACCTTTCTGCAGTCGACGAGCGACCAGCATCCGGCCGGACTGGCGCGGCTGGAGGGCGCACGGCTTGCCGCATGCTCTGAACTGCCGGATAACCGCGCGTGGAACTCTCAACGCGTGAAGGACATCGCGTCCGGCGAACGTATCGCCGCGCGGTACATGCATCAGAATTTTTTCGAATTCCGTCCGGTATGCAAGCTGCTGTTTGTGGGCAACCACAAGCCGCGCCTGCGGCAGGTCGATGAAGCCGAGCGGCGGCGGTTCCGGCTTATTCCCTTCGTGCATTGCGTGCCTGAGCACGCGCGCGACGTGGAGCTTGAGGGAAAGCTCCGAGCCGAATATCCGGCGATCTGCGCGTGGATGATCGAAGGCGCAATACGGCTTCATGCGCACGGATTCGGCGTGATGCCGGGCGCGGTCATGGAAGCGAGCAACGATTACTTCGCGGAATCCGACACGGTGGCCGCGTGGGCCGTAGAACGGCTGGTGCCCGATGCGGCGCTGTCGGCACAGTCCAGTGAACTTTACGCGGACTATCGCCGCTGGTTCGAGGACAACGGGCAGGACGGACGCCCTGTGTCACAGAGCGACTTCAAGGCCCGGCTGACCCTCGGATATGGAGCGCGTTACGAGCATACACGGAGCGGACGTTTCTATCGCGGTGTCGGGCTGCGACGTCATGCAGCCAGGATACATGACTGAAGCCGTGACACCGATGCCACCGGTGACGGCTTTTTCCATATATCAGCGCTACGCGCGCGCGTAAGGAAAATATATAGAAAAGGGTGTCACCGGCGGCATGGGTGTCACACGAACAAAGGGATTTTTTGACTGCAAGGTATGCATGCCTTGAACCGTTATCTGACTCATCGAGCGAAGCGCTCTGCCAGTAAGACCGGTCTGAGTATCACTTCGTTATCCCTGGCATCTGCCGTAAACTGGAACTGCGATCCACAAGGAGAGCGCACCATGAGCACTATCACCGATAGCAGCAACATCCCCGCGACGCCGGAGAGCGGCAACCTCGAATCATTCAGCCAGCTGCGTGTCCTGGTGGAGCGCAAGGCGCGCATGGTTGAGGCAATTGATGCGTTGCCGGGGCAGGTCAAGGAAGCGCGCGACGCGGCCGTTGCTGCTCGCCAGGCGGTCACAGTCGCCGACGTGGCATTTATCGGTCGTGCCGACAAACCGTCGCCCGACGAAGAGCAGCAGCACGCGACATCCAGCGCTGAACTGACGCGTCGCGCGCTGGAGTGCGACGAGGAAGCGAGACGTCTCGAAGCGCGGCTTGCTGCGCTCGAACCTTCGATCGGTGAACTGGACGATCAGATTGAAGCGACGATGCAGACGGTTCGCCATGATGCCGACCGTGTTGCAACACTTCTGGCGGATGCGTGCGAGCGGGAGATCGATCAGGCAGTTACCTTGCTGCGACCAGTTCTGGCGCGGATTTCCGCAATCGCGGAAGTCAGCCAGTCTTGCGGGATCGGCTATATCCCCGCCACTGCATACATTGCCACCGCGGGTCACGTTCCCCGATATGTCGGCGCCGGCGAGTATGACCGCGCACCTAACCGGATTCGACTGGACGACGCAACGATGATGGCCGCGCGCGCGGAAGTCGCCCCGACCGTAAAGGGGATACGTGACGCTCTCGCGCTGGCGGCAACACACAAGCGCTACGTGCCGGTCAGCGAGCGGCCCAAGCCCTATGTCCGCAAAGGTGTGGATGTGTATGAAAGCCGGCCGCTGGATGCTTCCGAACGGTACTACCGATAAAGATATGGACACGTCCCGTCCGCACCTGGCGACGCGGCTGTTTAACACGCCGCTCGCGATTACGCCCGACCGGATCGCCGCTATCGCCGCGATGCTTCGCGACGGGCGTTCCGGCAGCGCGGTGCTGGCATATGACAGCACAACCGCGGCAGGTCAGAACGTCGCCGCTAACCGGCCGTATCAGGTCGAGGCGGGCATCGCGATCATTCCTGTGGCTGGCACGCTGATCCAGCGTTCCGGCTCGCTGGTGCCGTTTCTGGACGGCTGCATGGGTGTCGTGAGCGGCTATGACGGCATCCGCGCCAACCTGAGCCTGGCGTTCAGTGATCCGGCCGTGCGCGCCATCGTGCTCGATGTCGACAGTCGCGGCGGTGAAATAGCGGGAATGCTGGACCTCTCGGACGCGATCTACGCGTCGCGAGGTATCAAGCCCCTGTGGGCGATCCTGACTGAATGCGCGTATTCGGCGGCCTACGGGCTCGCCTCGGCCTGTGACCGCGTGATTGTGCCGCGCACAGGCGGGACCGGTAGCGTCGGTGTGATCGTCGCCCACACGGATTTCTCGAAAGCGCTCGACCGGGCCGGCGTTGCAGTGACACTGATCACATCCGGCGCGCGTAAGGCTGACGGCAGTGAATTCAAGCCACTGTCGCGCGAGGCATACCTGCGCATCAAGGCCGACATTGACACGCTTGGCGAACTGTTCATCCGAACCGTTGCCCGCAATCGTGGTCTGGCTGTGTCGAAGGTACGAGCGACGCAAGGTGCAACGTATCTCGGCGGCTCGGGGCTGACGGTCGGCTTTGCTGATGCTGTCATGTCGCCGGATGCAGCGTTTGCGCGTCTGCTCGGCAGGCTCGACAGGCCCATCGATCAACCAGCCCAGCGAGGGACACCAACAGGACGTTCGGCGCGTCGTGCATCCGGGAAGTCGTGGTCACGGACGGCATACCAGGCCGAAATTGCTCGCGCATTCCGTTGAGGCGCCCCGTGTCCCCGCCCATATCCAGTATTTCCTGTCCGGCCTGAAATCGGGCGGAGGTAGTTGATCTGGCGAATGTGAACCGCGTTTTCGGGGGCGAACTTGCTCGGGCCATCGGGAGCAAGTGATGACGCTCTCAGACGGCGGACGAACCTTTGGTGCGCTCTTGCATTGTGGGCGGGTGCAACTTCTCCCACGCATCGTCTGGCATCGTTCCTTCCTGAAACCAGTACGCATTCTGTGAGTCGCGGCACACTACGAAGTGCTCCTTGCAGTGATACCGATGCCGCCGGTTGAAGTCATCGACCAGTTCCATTGGCGTATCTATGTAGCCTGTCCATCCCTGCCAGTTGAGACAGAGGCATTGCTGCGGTGATATTGGCATGGTCACTTCTATCGTCTTGATCCCAAGGCCCGGGCTGCGATAGAAGGGAGGGAGCTTATAGGCCTCGGGGTCAAACCATGTGCAGGGAGCATCAGACGTTATAAACCCGATAGGGTCGTCAGTGCAAAATATCGCTGCGTCCATTTTCTGAAGCACAGGTACCGTGATACGCAATGTGGGACCGATCATGTGTTGTAGCGGCTTGGTGGCAAGTTGTCTCACTTGCTCGTGCGTCAGCGAAGAATAAGGTGCGGAAGGCGGTTCTAGTGCCTGGGCGATTCGCGCTTGTTCTTCCGGGCTCGCTCTCGCCATGCTTTCTGCAAGATCATCGGTGACCTTCAGGACATGTCCCCATTGCGCCGCATGATGGTCACGGGAAGCAGTCGTTCGTATCTGCGCAGCTGCGACAAACATGCACAGGTAGATGTGCTCTTCGGGAGTTAGCTCGCGGCGAAAGTTGAATTTACTGTTGCGCATCCGCACGAAGCGGTCTTCGATGGTCGATAACGTTGCCTCGATACGCAGATCACGATTGCCATCAGCGTCTTCGATTGTGTATAGGTCTGTCTCCGTGAACAACTTATGCGGAGCACGGCGAACACGGCTGGAGCCATCGCGCTCGAATACCCATACGAATGGTTCGTGATTTGGTGGGCGGTCAGGATCGCACCAAGCCTTCATGTACGAGGCAGGCACGTAGTGCTGCTTCTTGTGACTTTTTCCCAACTCAGGCCTCGCTCGCGTAGTTTTCATCGAGTGTCAGTGGACTGCTCGGATTCTGGCACATTTTCAAGGCTGACTTTTCTGTGACGCCATTCAATGGGGTCTGGCCGCAGTCAAAAGGTACTTCTCCCCCCTCGAAAACCGGGGGCAATTGCGCGAGCGCTTTTTTCCTGTAGCTACAGACTTCAAAAAGTCTTTGCACCCCGCTGGAATATCCGGGTTGGGCTCTCCCGGGCGAAACCCGTGCGAACTGCAAAGTCGGCTCTGCAAACCCCTGTTTGCAGCCACCCTGATCCTGGGAGGCGCGCGTGTTCCGGCAAGGGCGCAATATTGAAAGCCATACGGGCACGGTCAAGGTTCCTTCACTCGCGCGCGACAGCGCGCCATCCCAATAACACCACCGTTTGAGTACACGGTTCTAATCGACAGGCCGTCAAAACAGCGACGGCTCAGGCGTGGAAACCTGAAAAATCTGAAGACCGGTACGCCTGCTACTGCAGGTCGTACCCTCGCCTCTGCACGTCCATTCTCAATGGGCGGGCCTTGGCGGGGAGGCGCTCGCGCCTGCCGGTTGCTGGTCTTCAGAGCCGGTTTTCCACCCCTGCCATCGTGCCCGCTCACCCCCTCTGTCACCGGTAGCACCGGGCGGGCCTTCTTCTCGTGATCCAAGACAAAAAGAAGGAAGCATCATGCAGAAAAGTGGTCCCCCGGCAACACCTCCCCAATCCCCCGAATCGGGTATCGGCCTTGTGGAGGAAAATGCCGTGCTACTCAATGCGCTGGAAGCCCTGCTTGAAAAGAGTGCTGAATTCGCGCAGCACCAGACTCACATCCTTGCACGCATTACACAGATGGCACAGACACTCACGCGCAAGGAGGGGCTGGCGAAAGACCGCGCCATGCTCGCGGCCCTGCTCAAGCTCTATGCCGAGGATCGCACAGCCGCAGTCAAGGACTACGCAAGTGAGGTGACAGCCGCCCGGGAGTTGCATCGTTCAATCAGGTACCGTGAGGATCACGGGCTCAATCCCTGGCCACTCAAGATTTCGATAAGCATCCACTAGCGACCGGTAAGCCGGTCGCTTTTTTTTGTGTCTCAAAAAAGAGGATTCCTATGAATGACATTCTTGAATCGGCCTGATAAATAGCCGGGTCGCATTTCGGGAAATGCGGACATGGGACAAATCCGATTTCTGGAATCTGTTGTCATTCCGCATTTCAATTAACACTCCTTGACAATCCCGTGGGGCTTTTCGGCATACCTTCGCAAGCCTGACGTTGATTACAAAGCGTAATGCAAGATGAATAAGAATATCTTCCGGCTGGTATTCAGCCGCTGTCGGGGCATGCTCGTTGCCGTCGCAGAAACAGCCGTCGCCCATGGCCGGACCGGTGACGGCGAAACGCGCGCGCCTTGCACTCCGGTTTCCATCATGCAGTTCGCGATTCGCCACGTGGCCTTTGCCGTGCTGGTGCTCGCCGGATTCGCTCCCGCTCTGTCGGACGCACAGATCGTCCCCTCTGGCGCGAACGCGCCGAACGTGATCAGTACGGCGAACGGGTTACCACAGGTGAACGTGAACCGGCCGTCGGGGAGTGGTGGCGTATCACTGAATACCTATTCGCAATTTGACGTCTCACGTTCAGGCGTGATTCTGAACAATTCACCCGTGATAACGGGCACGCAGCAGGCCGGGCAGATCAACGGCAACCCGAATTTCGGGGCGAACCAGGCTGCGCGCATCATCGTGAACCAGGTCAACAGCAGCGCGGCGAGTCAGATCAACGGCATGCTCGAAGTGGCAGGACAACGCGCAGAGGTGGTGATAGCTAACGGTTCCGGCATTTCGGTGAACGGCGGCGGCTTTCTGAATACCTCGCGCGCCATTCTGACGACAGGCACGCCGAACTTTGCCCCGGATGGTTCGCTCACCGGTTTTAATGTGACTCGCGGCAACATCACCGTGCAGGGAGCGGGACTCGACGGCTCGACTGTGGATCAGGTTGACCTGCTGGCCCGAGCGGTGCAGGCCAATGCGGAGGTGTACGCCGGGAAAAACCTGAACGTCATCACCGGTGCAAACCAGATCGGTCACGACTCACTGGCGTTCACGCCGATTGCGGGCGACGGACCCGCACCGGCCGTCTCGATTGACGTGAGCCAGCTGGGCGGCATGTACAGCGGGCGGATTTTTCTGGCGAGCAATGAGTACGGTGTCGGTGTTTCGAACCAGGGGGTAATCGCCGCGCAGGCGGGCGACCTGACGCTGCAATCGAACGGCCTGTTGTCCCTCACCGGCAGGACCAGCGCGAGCGGCAAGCTTGCCGCTACCGCTGGCGATATCGAGAACAGCGGCACGACCTACGCGCAGCAAAGCGCGACGCTTTCGGCCAGCGGTACGGTCACGAACAGCGGCATGGTGGCCGCGCAGCAGAATACTTCCCTGAACGCTGGCTCGGTGAGCTCGACCGGCACGCTTGCGGCCGGCGTGAACGGCGACGGCTCGCTCGCGCAGACCGGCGACCTGAATGTAAGCGCATCCGGCGCGGTGACGGCAACCGGCCGCAATGTGGCGGGCGGCAATGCGAGCGTGAGCGGCGCGGTGGTCAATCTCGCGAGCGCGACCAGTTCGGCGAATGGCACGCTTTCACTCGCTGCGAACAGCGGTGACCTGAACCTGTCGGGTGCGACCACGACGGCGGGCGGCACGCTCGACGCTCGCGCGACAGGCACCCTCACGAACGACAACGGCGCAATGTCGTCGGGCGGCGCACAGATCATCACGGCTGGCGCACTTTCGAACCGCAACGGCCAGATCGTTTCGGGTGGTCCGCTGACGGCTAACGTGACAGGTGCTGTGTCGAACGCGGGCGGCACGATGCAGGCGGCGGGGGCGCTAACGGCGAACGCAGGCAGCCTCGACAATACGGCAGGACACATCACTTCACTGAATGGCGATGGCCTGAGCGTTGTCACAACCGACCTGCTGAGCAACGGCGCGGGCGGCACCATCGGTGGCAACGGGAGCGTGACCGCGCAGGCCGGGCAGCTTGCCAACGCGGGCTCGATCACGGCAGTGCAGTCGCTGATCGCCCGCGCCGTGCAGACGCTGTTCAACAGCGGCACCCTGGCCGCCAACGGCAACACGACCGTCTCGGCGGGCACAGTGTTGACCAGTTCCGGCACGATCGGAGCCGGCCAGCTGGCGAGCGCAAGCGCCACGACAATCGACAACAGCGCGGGCGCAATCAGCGCGAATCAGATCGCGTTGCACGGAACGAATCTCCTCAACCACGGCGGTACGATCACGCAGACCGGAACCGGCGCGACGACGCTCGACATGACCGGTACGCTCGACAACTCGGCAGGCGGCACACTCCAGACCAACAGCACGGACCTGACTCTTGCACCGGCCGCGCTCGACAACGACGGCGGCACGATTACGCATGCGGGTACCGGCACGCTGACGATTACGCCGGGTAACGGTGCCGGGACAATCTCGAACGTTCACGGAACGATCATCACTGCCGGTCAGATCGCGGCGCAGGCCGGGAGCCTGAACAACGCGACGGGCGTGTTCGCCGCGCAGGGCAAGATCGCGGCGAGCATCGCCGGCAATATCAACAATACGCAGGGCGCGATGCGCTCGCTCACGTCCCTCTCGCTCGCCAGTGGCGGCATGCTGACGAATACGAACGGACAGATCCAGTCGGGCACGGGCTTGGCGGGCGATGCGAGCACGCTCGGCGTTCAGGCTGCGTCGATCGACAATACGAACGGTCTCATCAGCAACCTCGGCACGGGCGATGCGACCGTGCAGGGTGGCAGGCAGATCGTCAACAGTGGCGGTGTCATGACGGGCAACGGTAATGTGGCCGTCGGCACGTCATTGCTCTCCAATATCCGGGGCGGACAACTGAGCGGCGCGAGCCTCGCGGTTCAGGCGGATACCGTCGACAACAGCGGCGGCAGGATCGGCAGTTTTGCGGGCTGGACTGGCGACGTTGCCATCACGACGACCGGCGCGGTGACGAACGCGAACGGCCAGATTGGCGCGACGCATGATCTGTCCGTGAATGCCGCGACGCTCACGGGCGGTGGTGCCTACAGCGCGGCTCATGACGTGGCAGTGAGCGTTCAGGGCGATTTCGCGCCCACGCCCCATGTGCAGTTCAACGCCGGTCATGACCTGTCCTTCACCCTGCCGGGCACGTTCAGCAACGGCGCGCTGGTTGAGGCGGCGAACAACCTGAACGTCCATGCCGCCGATGTCCGGAACAGCGGTGTCATGATGGCGGGCGGCACGCTCGCGACGCATTCGGACACGCTGGAAAATGCGGGCGTGATGGTTGGCGGCAGCGTCTCGCTGAACGCAACGCAATCGATCACGAATTCCGGGCCGACCGCGCTGATCGGTGCGACGGACAGTAACGGAACGCTCGAACTTCTGTCGAACGACATCGAAAACCGCGACGACACGACGACGACCGACACCCTGGCGACGACGGCGATTTACGGTCTTGGCAAGGTGGTACTGGCGGGCGGCAAGAATGCGGACGGCAGTTACACGAACGCGAGCCTGATCCGCAACCAGTCGGGGCTGATCGAGTCGGCTGGCGACATGGAACTGCATGCCGCTCAGGTGACGAACACGCGCACGACGATGACCACGACGGGCCTGAATCAGTCGGTCGATCCGGCCCTGCTCGCGCAGCTCGGCATCAGCCTGTCGGGCTGCACGGCGGTCGACATGGCCGCCTGCTCCGGTCAGGACATAGGCTGGGCCATCTCCCAGCCGGATAACCCGGCATTCCTGACCATGATTGGCGGTGTGTACACGATCCCGCCGCACGGCGGCCAGTGGAATAGCGGCTACCAGTACACGACCTATACGGGCGTGGCGCTCGCGAACCTGATTGCGGGCATCAGTCCGCAGGCGCAGATCATGGCGGGCGGCAATCTGGACGCGTCGAAGGTCGGCCTGTTCCAGAACTACTGGAGCGCGGTCGCAGCAGTGGGCAATATCGCCGCGCCTGTCACGCTCGACCAGAACAGCTGGCAGGGCCAGAGCGCGCCCGAAGTGCAGGTCACGTACTCGGGCTACTACCACTACAACAACTACGACAACACCGAACACAACTGGACGCTACCGTTTGGCGATGCGCCGTTTGTCGGTTCCAATCCGGGCGGCTACCAGGCGGCACCCTCGGATGTCCGCTATTACGCCCTGCCGAGCTACGAATCGACGTTTGTCGCGGGCGGCACGCTTTCCGGCACGGGCGTGAACATCGATAACACGGCGGGTAACGCCGGGATGCCTTCGCCCGGTCTTGTGCCCGGCCAGTCGCTGGGCGGCGTGACTGTTGGCAGAGTCAGCGGCGGCGGTCTGGTCAATCCGGTCATCGCCAATGCGACTGCGCAGAACGTGCTGCAAAACCTCTCGATTCCCCAGGGCGGACTGTTCAGCCCCGCGACTGCACCGGGCGCAACCTACCTGATCGAGACCAACCCGGCGTTCACGAACCAGAAGACGTTCATATCGAGCGACTACTACCTGCAACAGCTTGGCCTGAATCCGCAGACGACGGAGAAGCGTCTGGGCGATGGATTCTACGAACAGCAACTGGTCCGGAACCAGATTACGTCGCTCACCGGCAAGGCGGTACTCGGCCCGTACACCGACCTCCAGTCGATGTATCAGGCGATGCTCGACGCGGGCGCGTCGCTGTCGAAGTCGCTCGATCTGCCGCTCGGCATGAGCCTGTCGGCTGAACAGGTGGCGGCGCTCACGGGCAACGTCATCATCATGCAGACCGAGACCGTCAACGGGCAGCAGGTACTCGTGCCGGTCGTCTATCTCGCGAAGGCCAGCCAGCAGGACATGAACGGACCGCTGATTGCGGCGACCGACATCGATCTGCAGAACACGCAGACGTTCACGAATAGCGGCACGATGCAGGCAGGCAATACGCTGTCGATCCAGGGTCAGCAGATCGACAACGCGTTCGGCAAGCTGCAAAGTGGCGGCCTGATGTCGCTCGCGACCACCGGCAATGTTGACCTGACCTCAGCCACGGTGAACGCGGGCAGCCTCGCGCTGAACGCGGGTGGCGACCTGTTGCTGAACACGGCGGTCAAGACCATTGATCAGGTCAGCGCAACTGGCGCGACACGCACCACGACCACGCTTGGCCCCATCGCGAACCTGAACGTGGCGGGCGATGCCGTGATCGTCACGGGCGGCAACGTCGAGCAGAACGCGGGCAACCTGAACGTGGGCGGCAATCTCGGTATGGCCGTGGGCGGGAACTACGATATTGGTTCGGTACAGACTGGCGAACACAAGATCGTCGAGCGCGCGAACGGTGTATCGGATACCGATATCAACCAGACGACCGGCAGTTCGATTAACGTCGGCGGCGTTTCGCAGATCGGCGTCGGCGGCGATCTGACGGCGACGGGCGCGAACATCAATCTCGCGGGCGGCGGCACACTGGCTGCGAATGGCAATGTGACCTTGCAGGCGGCGAAGTCAACGTCAGCGGTCGACAGCAGCAGTTCCGGTAGCGATAGCCACGGAAGTTACTCGGAGTTGTCGCACCGCTCGGACGATACGCTCACGGCAACGACGCTCAATTCCGGCAATTCGCTGACCGTTGCATCAGGCAGCGACATCAATGTCACGGGCAGCGCGATCAGTCTCGACCGGGGCACCGCGACGCTCGCCGCAGCCGGTAACGTCAACATCGGCGCGGCAACCGAAACGCACGTCGACAACGAACAGGAGCAGCACAGCCACAGCAATATCGTGAGCGGCAAGGAGGTGGCGAGTTCGAGCAACACCACCGCCACGCTCTCGCAGGGCAGCATGGTTTCCGCAGACGCCGTGACGATCGCCAGCGGTAACGACATCAATGTGAAAGGCAGCACGATCGTCGGGACGAACGATGTCGCGCTTAGTGCAGTGCATGACGTGAATATCACCACGTCACAGGACACCATGCAGTCGTCCAGCACCTATGAGGAGACCCGAACGGGTCTGGGGACGAGCGGCCTGAGCGTGACGGTCGGCACCAACAAGCTCGCGACGACCAGTGAGGCATCGGGTGTCACGAACAACGCGAGCACGGTCGGCTCGCTGAACGGCGACCTGTCGATCCAGGCGGGTAACACCCTGCACGTCACCGGCAGCGATCTTGTCGCGGGCGGGAACCTCGCGGGAACGGCGGCCAACGTCATCATTGACGCGGCCACCGATACCTCGCACCAGGCGCAGACGCAGAAGACCAGCAGCAGCGGCCTCACGATTGGTCTGGCGGGTTCGGTCGGCGATGCGATCAACAACGCGTATTCGGAAAGTCAGGCAGCGAAGAATTCGGCCAGCACGGGCAATGACCGCGCGGCTGCTCTGCACAGCATCGCGGCGGCTGGTGACGTAGGTCTGACCGGTATGGCGGCGGCTGACGCGGCAGCAGGTGGCAAGCCGGATATCGGCATCAAGGTCAGCATCGGGTCCAGCAAGAGCGAAAGCCAGTCGTCGGAAGATCAGACAATGCAACGCGGCTCCAGCGTGCAGGCAGGCGGCACGGCGGGATTCGTGGCAACGAACGGCAACCTGACTATCGCCGGGTCGAACATCAGCGCGAACGATGTCATTCTGGCGGCGAAAAACCAGGTGAACGTCATCAACACGACCGACACCGATTCGACGCGCAGCTCGAACAGTTCCAGCAGCGCGAGCGTCGGCGTGCAGTACACGCTGGGCGGCGGCTTTGGCGTCTCGGCGGCGATGTCGAACGCGCATGGCGATGCCAACAGCGACGCGTCGATCCAGAATGCGTCGCATGTGAACGGCGCGAACAGCGTCACGGTGATATCGGGCGGCGACACGAACATCATCGGCTCGCAGATCAACGGCAAGCAGATCGCGGCTGACGTGGGCGGCAACCTGAATATCGTGAGTGTGCAGGACGTGACGAACAGCGCCGCGCACCAGAGCAGCACGGGCGGCGGGTTCACGATCAGTCAGGGCGGCGGCAGCGCCAGCTTCAGCGCGCAGAACGGTCATGCCGATTCGAACTACGCGGGCGTCAACGAACAGGCTGGCATCAATGCGGGCGATGGCGGGTTCAACATCAACGTCAAGGGCAACACGGACCTGACGGGCGGCGTGATCTCAAGCACGGCCGACGCGTCGAACAACAGCCTGACGACCGGCACGCTCACGTTCAGCGATATCCAGAACCAGTCCCACTACAGCGCGAACAGCAACGGCATCAGTGCGGGCGTGGGCTTCGGTGGTAACACCGGCAAGGCGGTTGGCCCCGGCTCTGTGAGTGGCGCGCCGGGCGTATCGCCGATGATCTCGCAGAACGAAAGCGGCGACGAGAGCGCCACCACGCGCAGCGCGATCAGCGCGGGCACGATCAATGTGACGAACGGCGCGGAGCAGACGCAGGACGTGGCGAACCTGTCGCGCGACACGACGAACACGAATGGCACAGTCGCGAAAACGCCGGACGTGAACGCGATCCTGAACCAGCAGGCCGACACGATGCAGGCCGCGCAGGCGGCGGGCCAGACGGTATCGCAAGGCATCGGCGCGTATGCTGAATCGAAGCTGGAGGCGGCGCAGAAGGCCGGTGACGCGGCCGGAGAGGCCGCGTGGGCCGAGGGTGGCGACAACCGCGCGCTGCTGCACGCGGCGGGTGGTGCGCTGATTGGTGGCCTTGGTGGCGGCAGCGCGTTCGGGGCTATCGGTGGTGCTGCCGGGGCGGGCCTGTCGTCGAAGCTGGCGGGGCAGCTTGAGAGCCTTTCGAAGGGTGTAGCATCAGAAACGGGCTCGGAACTGCTCGGCAACCTCGCTGCGAACGTAGCGGCGGGCGTCGGAGGTGTACTCGTCGGCGGCACCGCAGGCGCGGCCACGGCGTCGAACGTCGAGTTGTACAACCAGATGCTTCATCAGAAGAAGGACCTGGTATCGCAGGCGTGCGGAGCGGGTGCGCAGTGCAGTGATGCAATGCTGAATGCTGTGATCCAGGCACAGGGGGAGCTCTCCGGCGCAGCCGCAGATAACGTCGCCCAAACAGGAGCGGCTGTCGGACTGGCGGCGGGTGCTGCTGCCGCAGTCGCTCTCGGTCCCGAGGCGTTCGCCGCATATCAGGCTGCGCAGGCGGCGTATTCTCTTACGAGGGGAGCCTTGACTGGTGCAGCCATTTCCGGCGCGACATATACGGCACCGATTGTGCTGAGGTCGGATTACTCCAGCGTTCAAAATTTCGTTGACAGTTTCAACCAGCAATTCTCCCCGGCTGGTCTGGCCGCAGCAGCGAGTGTGGGAGCGGTAAATGGCATGTTCGCAACATCGATGTTTAGCTGGGCTGGAGTGCCAAATTCCTTCAAGAATGTCACCACGGTTCCCGGCTTTGTGCTTCAGGCCAATAAATTTTTCCTGGGACAAGCAGCAGGTAAAGCGGCTCAAGCCGCAGTTCAATCTTCTCAAGGATCATCAAGCAAATGATGAGGAGCTAACAATGATCGACGGTTTCTGGAGTGGCATTTTTGGCGGCCTGCTTGGACCAGCCATTTCGCGTTGGCTTGGGCGGTACACGTTTTGGAAAGTATTTTTCCTCACCCTAACTGCGATTTACGCGCTGATGTTTTTAATTGCGGGCTTTAAATTCGGCGTCGTACATGCGTTCAAAACGATATCGGCAATAATTTTTACAGTGCCGGGATTTTTTGCGCCAGCCGGGATTGCAGCCGCGCTGGCATTCTGCGCGTTCCTTGGGGCAACGGCAGCAAAGAAAAGGGAATAGCCCCCGAGAGTCAGGTTATCCACCTGATGATTTTTCGAAAGATGAATGAGAGTCGAGAATTACAGGGTCTTTTTGAAAAATGGTGCATAGACCAAGCAGCCGTTCAGCCATCAACTAAAAGCAATTCGCATGAAAATCCGCAAAAGGCTGGCGGCATTGCCGCTCACAGCCCTGATAACGCTCGCCCATGCGCAGCAGATGCCGACGCCCACACCAGCGGACAAAGCAGCAGCGGCACGCGCCAGTGCCGAGCAGAACCAGCAGGTCGAGCAGCAACGCAATGCGCAGGAACGCGAAGCGACGGTTAATGCGCCTTCGGTGCGCTCGGCGGTTGAGCGTGCCTCTGGCTGGCCTGATCTGCCGGCTGAAACGCCGTGCTTCCGTATCGATTCGTTCGTTCTCGATGTACCTGCGACACTGCCCGAGGCAGTACGCAAGCAAGGCGCGTCCGCATTGCCGCTCGACCGCTTCGCGTTCGCCCGCGAATGGCTCGACCACTACACGGGACAATGCGTGGGCAAGGCGGGGCTCGACACGCTCACGAAGGGACTGCAACAGGTCATCCTGAGCCGCGGCTACATCACCACGCGCGTACTGCTGCCCGAACAGGACCTCTCTACCGGCGCGCTGGAGTTCGCGCTGGTGCCGGGTGTCGTGCGTGCGATCCGCTTCGCCGAACCTGCCACGCGCGGCACGTGGAAAACCGCCTTTCCGGCCCGCGAGGGTGACCTGCTGAACCTGCGCAACCTCGAACAGGGACTCGAACAGATGAAGCGCGTCAGCAGCCAGGATGTTTCCATGCAGATTGTTCCGACCGACGTACCCGGCGAAAGTGACGTGGTGCTCGACGTGAAGCGCACCAAACCGTGGACGGTGGTCGCTTCGGTGGACAACTCCGGCACGCGCGCGACCGGCAAGCTCCAGGGCAATCTGAGCCTTGGCATCGACAACCCGCTCGGGCTGAACGACATTTTCAACGTCGGCGTCAGCCAGGATCTCGAATTCGGCGACAAGGGCCTCGGCTCGCACGGCTGGAACGGCTTCTATTCCGTTCCGTGGGGCTACTGGACCGGCACGCTGTCGGCCTATACGAACACGTACTACCAGCAGATCGCGGGCGTCAACACGACCTTCGTGTCGAGCGGCAATTCGCAGACGGTCGATTTGAAACTGGCGCGTGTCCTGATGCGCAGCCAGAACAACGTGCTTGGCGTGCAGTTCCGCCTGACGAAGCGCTTTGGCGAGAGCTTCATCGAAGATACCGATATTCCGCAGCAGCACCGCAACAATACTTTCATCGAAGCCGCGTTGACCGATCGCCATTACTTCGGCGCATCGCAGTTCGACGGCAGTCTCGCCTACCGCCAGGGCATTGGCGGACTCGGTGCAACGCCGGACTACTATTCCAATGGCCCGACCTATCGCTTCCACATGGCCCTGCTCGACGCGAACCTGTCGGTGCCATTCCAGATCGCCGGCCAGCCGCTACGCTACGTGACGAGCGTTCACGGCCAGTTCACCAACAACACGCTCAACTATATCGATGACCTGACCATCGGCAGCCGCTACACGGTGCGCGGTTTCGACGGCGAAACGATGCTGGCCGCCGAGCGCGGTTTCTTCTGGCGCAACGAGCTTCAGTTACCGATCGGCGCGACGGGCCAGTCTGTGTACGCGGGTATCGATTACGGCCGCGTGTTCGGCCCGAACACCCCATTTCTCGCCGGTACCCAACTCGCGGGCGCGGTGATCGGTGTGCGCGGTAGCGCATCGGCAAAGGTCGGTGTGCTTGCCTACGACCTCTTTGCAGGTACGCCGGTCTATAAGCCGTCGGGCTTTCCGACTGCGCGCGTGACGCTTGGATTTCAGGTGACAGGACAGTTCTGACAGACGGTCTGTGCCGTTTCCGCGCAGTCGCCGCAATTTCCCCACCCGCTCCCCACGGAACGGGTTTTAATGGATGCTTCAACCGGCTCAATCGCTGGAAGCCTTATGGGACAAGGCTTGTAGGGAATAAGGGTTTACTCTTATAATGCCCCTGTGCGGGGCGGCACCTACTTTCTTTGCTGCTGCAAAGAAAGTAGGCAAAGAAGACAGCTCAAACCGCTAACTCTTAAGCGGGTCCCTTGGTCCGCGTGAGGTAGTGGTGCATCTGGAATC